>JAUTWY010000448.1 GCA_030838305.1 Acidobacteriaceae bacterium | reverse complement strand
TCGATCCCGACTACCTGCATGTGCGGAACCTGGTTGTTCCTTCGGGACGGTTCTTCGATAAGGATGATTCCCAGGCCCACAATAAAGTTGGCGTGATCACTGAGAAAATGGCGATTGAAGTTTATGGTTCGGCACAATCCGCCGTGGGCAGGGTCATCAAGCTCACGGGGCTGCCCTTCACCATTATTGGCACTTTCAAGGAGCGCGTGGAAACCTTCGGCCAGTCTGAAATCGTCGATAACACCATGCTCATCCCCTTCTCCGTCAGCCGCTACTTCACGGAGATTCCCAACGTCAAGCTTTTGTATTTCTCCATGGAAGATCCCACGATGGTGATTTCAGCCACGGCGCAGATTAAAAGGGTTTTGCAATTGAGGCATCGCTCAGAGTCGGTCTACGATGTTGCCAATCTCACCGCCCTACTCTCGATGGCGGACCGCATTGCCACCGGCCTGACCTGGGTCCTCCTTCTGGTTGCCATGGTTACCCTGTTGGTGAGCGGCATCGGCATTATGAACATCATGCTGGCCACCGTGACCTCGCGCATCCGCGAGATCGGAATCCGCAAGGCGATCGGCGCCACCAACCGCGAAATTCGTTTTCAGTTTCTGGCCGAGGCCATTCTGATCTCTCTGATTGGCGGATTCGCTGGCATCGTCATCGGCCTTGCCATCCCTTACTCGGTTCGCTTCCTCACCGAATATCGAATTCCCATTTCAGGATTATCAGCCATTATTGCCATCGTTGTGTCCTCGGTGGTGGGCGTGATTTTTGGAACCGTCCCAGCCGCCAGAGCCGCCCACCTCGATCCTGTGGAAAGTTTGCGATATGAGTAAAAACCCTCTAACCATTTGATGTACAAGCCCCTTAGGGTCTCGCGAGGCAACGAAGCTGAGCCATACAGACATGGGCGATGCGTCATGCCACGAAAAAGTTGCATTTTCCACCTACTCCGAAGTAATATGGATTACGGAGCTTGATAGTAGGTTCCCAATGTTCAACACCCGGTACCGCTAAACCCTAACTTCCAAACTTGCAGCTCAGGTTGTGCAAACAAAATTAAGAGGCCGCCTGTCAGCCTCCGTCCCGGTTCGGAGAGTTCAATATGGCGTGGTACGCATACTGCCTTACCGAGCACCAGACCCTTCCTAACGGTACCCGTTCCCGACGCCCTTTCGTAATTGAGAATGTTCAAGGCGTGAACGGAGCCCCTGTCCTCAGCTATCCCAGTGGCGAGTTTGCTGTGATTGTGAGCGAATACGACCAAAACGCTGGACCACTTGATCAGAAGTCCGCCATCGAGCATGCCCGCGTGGTAAGCGGCTGCTTCCGCAATTCCACCGTCCTCCCATTCCGTTTCGGAACCATCTTCGAGAGCGATGACGCACTCCGCCAGGCTGTCCGGGTTAACCGACGGGCTTTCGGATTGAGTGTTGCCCGGCTCCGCGGAAAGTCCGAAATGCACATCAAGTTGACCGTCACGGACGGCTCGCTGCGCGAAGCGATGATCGACGTCGTTTTGCCCGACACGGTTGGAGGCGACTATCTTTCGAAGCTGCGTGTCAAAGCCTCCCGCGACCGTGAGCGCCAAACCAAGGCCCGCGCCCTTTCGGTGCAGGTCCATAAACTATTCAATCCGCTGGAAGAAGAAGTGAGCTGCAAGAAGGTTGCTCCCCAGGGTATGCTCATCGATATCGCTCACCTCATCGATAACAAGTCGCTCGAAAAATATCAGAACCGCTACAGCGCCGCAGCCAAGCAGTTGAAGAATTGCGAAGTGGCGATCAGCGGACCGTGGCCGCCTTACCACTTCCTTCCCGGGAAGCTGCGTACGGTAACGGGAAACAGCTAAGCGGCCAGGCATTTCGAGCCGTCTGCGCTAAAAAGCGCCGACGGCTCTATTGCTTCTTAAAGCATGCACATGCAGTGAATGTGCAGTCTTGTGCACTTCTCCACCTCTTCGTCCTTTCTATTCGCCCTGCCCCATCAATTTATCGAGAAGCTAAGATTAACCGGATCAACCATTTACGGATATTCTGACCTTTGGTCAAGCGTCCGCGCCTTTGGTTTGGGAAGTGCATCATGCAGAGGCACTAAGAGGCCGCAAACCCAAAGCAATGACCTTCACTCTCGTCTCTCGTCAACATTTCCCGAAGTGCCGTCCCGCCTGGCGGAGCGGCAACTTGCATCGCCTATCCTGACATCGCCTTCCAAATTTGACCTCTTGAAATGTGGCCCCAGAAATGGGGCCGCTTTTTTGTTGGGAAAAACCTTACCGGGGCAGTGGGTTTGGATCACCGGATAGGCTCGATTCGTGTCAGCGGGACAAGTCAGCGAAACGGGAAGGATTCGTATCAGGGCACGCCTTCAGGTGTGCCGCCAGCGCCTACGCGTCGCTGCGCCTTTAGGGCTGAGTCTCGAGGGAACTCTCAACACAATCCGTCTACAAAATCCTCCACACAAAATGCGCCAGAAATGCGAACAGCAGCAGCATGAAGACTCCACCGACCCAGATCAGGAAATTCACCGTCATCTTTGAAGAATTGATCTCTTTCTTATCCATGCCTCCACAAACTACGCACGGAGTGCCGCTCGGTACATCAGGTTGGCAGGGTAGACTTCTATTACTTTTCCGGAACACTTGCGTCTCAGATACACTTCCAGCATCTATGACGAAGCTTTCCGGCTCCTCTGCCCCGCTCCTGATGTCACTTTTACTGATTTCGCCGGCTCTAACCAGTGGCCAGAACCCACCCCAGAAGCCGCAGGCCGCGCCTTCGTTCATGGTGCCGCCGCAGACCACCCAGGCCGACCAGCAAAACTTCCCACCGCTGCTGCAGCAGCAGCTTTCCGCCATTAAAGCGGCCGCGCTCAACGACGACTACGCCTACCGACAGGTCGCTCACCTCACCGAAAACATCGGACCACGTCCCAGCGGCTCTGTCCAGGCTCGCGCCGCCGCCGAATACGTTGCCGCGGAGCTGCGCAGGCTCGGCCTGGAGGTCCGCCTCCAGCAAGTCACCGTGCCGCACTGGGTTCGCGGCGCCGAAACCGCCGCCTTGGTTGAATTTCCCGGAATGGTTCCGGGCACCACACAAAAAATCGTCCTCACCGCCCTTGGCGGCAGTTCTTCGACTGCCCAAGACGGCCTAACTGCTGACGTCGTGACCGTGAATACCTTCGACGAATTGAGCGCGCTCGGCCGCGACAAAGTTGCCGGCAAGATCGTGCTCTTCAACGAAATCTTCGACAAGCAAAAAGCCGCTGCTGGACTCGCCTTCGCCGCCTACGGCGAAGCGGTCCGCTATCGAGGAGCCGGGCCCAAAGCCGCCGCCGATCTCGGTGCGGTCGCCTGCCTGGTCCGCTCCGTCGGCAACGCCGACTATCGCCTTCCGCACACCGGATTCAGCTTCTCTGCGGGAATCCCGACTGGCGCCGTCACCGCCGAGGACGCCGAGCTCATGGTCCATCTCGCTGCCCAGGGCAAAGTTCGCATGCATCTCACGCTTACCCCACAAAGGCTGCCGGACGAAACTGGCTACAACGTTATTGCTGATCTCAAGGGCTCCGAACATCCTGATCAGATCGTCGTCGTCTCCGGCCATCTCGATTCCTGGGATCTCGGAACCGGAGCCATTGACGATGCCGCCGGCGTCGCCATCGCCATGCAGGCCGCCGAGATTCTTCAGCGCCTCCACCTACGCCCCGCCCGAACCCTCCGAGTCATCGCATGGATGGATGAAGAAACTGGCGGGGCCGGAAGCAAAGCGTACTCCAATGAATACTCCGGCGAATTCCCCCGTCACATCGCGGCCATCGAGAGCGACGCCGGGGCCGCCCATCCGCTCGGCTTCGACGTCAAATCCATCCCGGCTGCCATGGACGCCCTACGTCCCGTGCAGACCGTCCTCCAGAGCATCGGCGCGACTGTCCTTCAGCCCACCACGTATCCTCCCGGCGCCGATATCGCCGCCATGTCCGAAGCCGGAATCCCAGCCTTCGGCATCCTGCAAGACGGTCGAACCTATTTCAACTATCACCACACCGCCGCCGACACTCTGGACAAGATCGTTCCTGGCGAACTTCGCGAGAACGCCGCCACCATGTCTGTAATGGCCTATGCCCTGGCCAACATGAAGAACCCTCTGCCGCGGTGATCGAGACGCTGTTGAGTCTCTTGGCCTGTGTGTGCGGTTATTCCGAGGTATTACAGGGTCGCGAATCCTATTCGCGCCGACCATCCAGACCCCAGACTTTCCCGGCATCCGCGGCATAGAAAATGACGAGCAGCAGCAACAGTGGCAGAGTATCCAGCCTCGCGCCAAAGTAGCGCCACAGCGGCGCGCCATGGCCGACGTCCCACCAGGCGGCGAGCGTCAAATTGAGCAAGAAGAAGATCCCCACAGTGGAGGAGAGACGAACCCACAATCCCAGCAGCAGGCAGACTCCGACGAACATCTCAATTACACCAACCAGGTATGCGAAGAATACTGCATGAGGCAGAATGAGGCCGGACAAAACCGGGCGGTAATAACTGAGTGCAGAGGTGGTGATGTATTCGTGAAGATATCCTTGGAATCCGCCATGAGCAAAGCCGGGTCCCGCCAGCTTATATTCACCAAACAGGAGAAAGAAAAACGATGTAGCGATGCGCACACCAGCGATCGTCTTTGCAGCGGAAAGAGTAGTTGCCATCGATTTTCGGAAAGCCGTAGTAGTTCGCGCTAACCCCCGGGCCCGTCATTGGAGACATATTGCTCGAGCGACTCCAATTCGCGGCTGAGATCTTCGACACGCCATTCCAATAAGTTGCGGATGGAGAGAATCCCGAGCAGCTTGCCGTTATCGTCCGCCACCGGCAGGTGGCGGAAGTGGCGCTCCAGCATGGTGGTGAGCGCCTCGCCCGGGCCGGTGCGGCGTGTTGCCATTTCAACCGGCGTGGTCATCAGTTCGCGGACCGATGTGTTCTCGGGATCGGTACGGCTGAGCGCGATTTTGCGGAGGACGTCGCGTTCCGTAAACATTCCAGCCACCCGGTATTCGGAATCGACTACAGCGACCGCACCCACGTGATGATCGAGCATTTTATTGATGGCGTCGGCGACGGTGGCGTCGAGTGGAACCGCCGCGATCTCCCGGTCACAAAGTTCCAACACGCTCATAAGCACCTCCTCCGGTTCCGCGGCAAGGTCCGCTGGCCGGGTTCAGTAAACATGGGAAAGGATTGATGAATTATGCTCGCGTAGAAGCCGATGTCAAGTGAATTGAAACGATATTACAGATCTTTATCCTGCCGGCACGGACTGGAAGAGGACATGCGCTTTTCTTTGAGCCCACTTAATTTTGAGCACTCTTGAAAACTCTGCCGTCTTTCATCACGAATTGCACATTCTCCAGTGCTTTAATGTCGCGCAGAGGATCTCCACTTACCGCAACCACATCCGCAAACGCCCCCGGCGCGAGCACTCCGATCTTTCCCTCCATGTCCAGCATGACGGCTGCCCGCGAGGTGGCGCTTTGAATAGCATCCATCGGCTGCATGCCAAACTCCGTCATACGCGAGAACTCCTGCGCGATAGGCTCAGTCCAAGGAATGCCGCCCATGTCGGTTCCAAAAACAATTTTTACGCCGGCCTTGAGCGCCTTCTTGAAAGACTGCTCGTGAGCCGAAGCCCGCAGCCGGTCGCGCCGCCCGCCTGGAGTCTCAGCCAGGGCCCAGTCGGTGTAATAGACGCTGATGGTTGGGACATACCACGTGCCCTGTTTCAGCATCTGGGCAATCGCGGCATCATCCAAATCGAGGCCATGCTCAATAGAGTCGCATCCCCCGTCCAAGGCTCGACGCAGACCAATGCCGCTGTAGGCGTGACACGCAACTTTCTTGCCCCAGCCGTGAGTTTCGTCCACGATGGCCCGCAGTTCTTCAACTGTCAAAGTAGGCTGGGAAACCAATTCGCCGTTCTTGCCGACCCAGGAACGATGCGTCATGTAGACCTTAATCCAATCGGCGCCATGATCCAATTGCTCGCGCGCCGCCTTGCGCGCCTCTACCGGACCGTCGACAATCTGCGCGCCTTTGGGCATGTCGAGCTCGGGAGCATAGCCCTCCAGCGGATAACCTCCGGTCGTCGAGATGGCACGAGTTGAGACCAACAGGCGCGGCCCCGGAATGTAACCTAGCTCGATGGCTTGCTTGATGCCCACATCGCCATATCCTGCGCCTTCGGTCTCTACGTCTCGCAGCGTCGTGAAACCCTGCTCCAGCGCGCGCTTCGCCGCTACGGTGGCCCGTGCCGCGCGCAAGGCCAGCGGCGCGTTCAGGATGTTGACGTCGTATCCCCCCTGTGCGGGATCTTCGCCCTGCAAAAAGATGTGCGTGTGGGAATCGATCAGGCCCGGCAAGACTGTCGACTTCGACAAATCAATCACGTTCGCGCCGGAGGGAATCCTGGCAGTGGCGGCATCGCTGATGCTCTCGATTTTGTTGCCGTGGATGATCACTACTTGATCGCGCCGCGGTTTGTCAGACCTGCCATCGATGAGCGAACCGGCACGAATAACGGTCCAGGCATCGGATGCGCGATTGTCGTTCTGTTGCGCGGCGGCCGAAACTACGAAAGCAAAAAGCAGCATCCACCCGTTGCATTGCTTCACCTTGGCTAACCCCCTGGTCTTATGTAGCGTCAAGAATGGTGGAATTCTACTCTCACTTGGCCGCGATGTAGGCGTCTGCCTCAATCTCGACCAGCATCTCAGCCGAGATGAGGGCGCTAACTTGAACCAGGGAGGTCGCGGGACGGATGTCGCGAAAGAACTCTCCATGCGCCTTTCCGATCTTTTCCCACTCCGCGATGTTGATCACATAAATACGCGTGCGCACCACATCCTTCATGCTGGCGCCTGCTTTCTCCAAGGCACTCTGGATATTTTTCAAAGTCTGAACGGCTTGGGCGTAAGCATCTCCCACAGCCACGATCTTCCCGCCAGCTTCGGTCGCAGTAGTGCCCGATACATGCACGTAGGGTCCGACCCGTACCGCTCGCGAGTAACCCACAGTAGGTTCCCATGTTGTGCCGCTGGAGATGTTCATTCTTTCCATTTGCCCAATCCTTTTGACGGCGTTGAATCTGCTCGGCAAATAAGCATAGACGATTAGCAGCCGACCTGAGCGTGTGCCAACAAAAGACCGGTTGCAACCTCCGGCAGGAGTTGTCACTTCTAACTACTCGAAAGAGTGATTCATCGGATACACAAAAGTCACTTGCTTTTGTTTCCGAAGTAAGTTAACTAGTTAGCAACGAACATTGAAAGCCCGATTACGCGTGGCTTTCGGGGGACCAAAAGCGATGATTCCGGAATCTCATCCGTTGCGGAAGCTTTTCCAGGAATTGGTAGGCCGGCACTATGCGGAGGAAATCGGCATCCGCGACCCACAGATTGTAGCCTACGTTTCGCATCTGCTGACTGAGTTCTGCGAATCCGATCAACTGTTTAAGATTCACGACCCGGCTGACCGGCCCCTGACGGACCTGGGTGAAATGCTGCTCGAGTCCGACCCGATCTACGGCGCCGCACCTTCGTTCGATCGCGAGCGCCAGGTACGTAAGCACATTGGGGACTACGCATTATTTTTTGCCGGCATGTTTCCCGAGAGCATCAACCATTTCCGACTGCGCCACCAACGCCTGGAAAGTTTTGTGGAATGGATGAAAGCGGGAAAAGAGAGCTATTACATCGTCTCGAAATTCGAGCACTTCGAATACGCCAAGGTAGCTCCGCTGTTCGCCCACCTATCGCGCGAATTCGAAGGCTGCGTTTATGGGCTCAACATGGTGAAAAATGACCTTCAGGAGATGCAGCATCCGATTACTCGCCGCAGCAGCGAACTGCTGATGTAGCTGTGTGGAGGCGGGCGACTCGCCGCTTGGCGGACCTGGGCATAGCTTCGAGGAAACCCCAAGGAATTCCGGTCAGCGAATCATCGGTTGAGATCCGGAAGCCCCCCGATGCGGTAGAAACTCAGAACGGTATTTCCCTGGGCCAGCTTTCGAATTCTCCGCAACGACCCAAATTCGTCGCCGGGATCAAATTTCTTCTCGTGCTCCGCTATCACCACCGACATCGCCCATACCAGCGATGACTCAGCCAGAGCAGTAAGGGTTGCCTCATAGGCTTGCTGCATGCGGTAAGGCGGATCGAGGAACACGACGTCAGCCGCGAAGTGTTCGCGCTGCAGGCGCCAGATGACTCCCGAAAGATCATCCCGCAGAATTTTGTATCCCTCCCCAATCCCCAGGCTGTGCAGGTTCTGCTCGATCAACTTCCCCGCGGGAGCTGAGTTCTCCACAAAGTAGGCTCGCTTGGCTCCACGGCTAAGCGCTTCAATCCCTACCGCGCCCGTGCCCGCGAACAGATCGAGCCACACAGTCCCCGCCAGCGCCTCGGGATTGCCGGCGGTCAGCACATTGAACAGGGTTTCGCGCAGTCGATCGGACGTGGGACGAATGTCTTTCCCGGGCAATGACCGTAACGAACGCCCCCGATATTTTCCCGCAATTACGCGCATGGGCTCTGTACTTTCGAGTACCGGAGCCAATATATCCGACCATGTAAAATAACTGTAGTAGGCGAAACTCATGAGAAGTTTTTCGGTTCAAGTCGGGCGACTGTTCGGAGTAGAGGTTCGCCTTCACCTAACGTTCCTGATCCTGCCACTCTTTGTTTTCTGGACGGAATCGACCGTGCGATCAGCCAACGGGCCTCGCGATTTGGCGTTGGTCGGAATCCTGCTGGCTTGCGTCGCGGCGCACGAAATTGGCCATATGCTTGTCGCTCGGCGCTACGGACTGATTCCCAAGGCGGTGATTCTTCTTCCCCTCTGCGGCGTAACCGTTTTCGATGAATCGCGATCGGAGACAACGGAACCGGTGGCGATCTGGAGGCGTGACCTTCGCATCGCACTCATCGGACCGCTGGTGAACCTAGCGCTTGCGATCATCGCCGCCGGAATCATTTACCCCGCCTTGGGAACGAACCTGTGGAAGTGGCCATTTTTGCAAGCCACCAATCTTCCACGCAGTTTGGTATGGGCTAACCTTTATCTGGCTGGTCTGAATCTTCTTCCCGCTTATCCGCTTGATGGCGGCCGCATTTTGCGTGCATTTTTCGCGCGTACTATCGATTCCGCGGCGGCTACGCGGCGCGCCGTTTCCATCAGTCACGCTCTGGCAATGATGCTGATGGTGGCGGGATTGTTCAGCGATACATGGCTGACCATGGTGGGCGTTATTATCTTTTCGGCGGCACAGCTTGAGGAACGGGCAGTCATTTTCCAGTCCGTATTGGACAACGTGCGACTGGAAGAAGTAATGCTCACCGACTTCGCAACTCTGTCTCCGGCGGACACGCTTGAGGATGCCCTCGATAAGGCAGTGCATTCCTTGCAGGACGATTTTCCCGTCGTGCGCGGCAGTGACATGGTAGGTGTGATTTCCAAGGCGCGCATTTTGGAGGCACTACGCATGGAAGGCAATGGCTATGTGCAAGCCGTGATGAATAAAATTTTTGAGGTGTCGGTGCGGCAGGAATCGTTGTCTTCGGCCTTCCGCAAACTCACGGCGCGAAATCTCAGCATTATCCCGATCGTCGAGGATCAGCGCCTGGTTGGCATTGTTACGTTGCAA
>JAUTWY010000439.1 GCA_030838305.1 Acidobacteriaceae bacterium | reverse complement strand
ATGAAATCGCTTCCACGGAAGCCGCGGCGAGAGATTTCCCTTCCACTCTGGCGTCTTGCTCTCGAGCCGACTCAAGTGGAGAACGTCGATAGGCAAATGGATCGCAGTCCTTCGCGCTGAATACCGGAGGATTCTTGTCCACCACGGCAAAGGCGCATTGCAGAATGGGGGTAATGGATCGGCGGTTCCTTCCCAGCACGACCAGCTTGCTCTGGGGAAAGCTTCGGCGGAACAGGTGGAAGGCGGCGCTGGAGGCGCCGCGAAAGCGGTAGATGGCCTGATCCGGGTCGCCCACGCCGAAGATGTTGGCGTCAGGTCCGGCGAGCGCTGACAGAATCTGGATTTGCGCAAAGTTGGCGTCTTGAAATTCGTCTACGAGAATAAAAGGGTAGCGGGCTCGCTCCGCCTCCAGCACTCCCGAGTCGCTGGTTAGCAGGTCGTGCGTACGAGTAATCATGTGGCCGAATGTGCCCAGATTCTCTTCGAGAAGCCAGGCTTCAGTCGTAGCGAAGACGTGGGAAATTTCCTGGCAACGGGCTATCACTTCATCGTCGCTGAGTTGATCTTTGGATTTGGCAACGCGTGGGACTTGCAATTCCCCGCGCTCGAGACATCCAACATATGCCGCATATTTTTCCGGCGTTACCAGTTCGTCGTGACAGCGGCTGAGGAAGCCCAGCAAATCGTTCAGAAATTGCGCTACATTTGCCGCCCGGACGTAGTGTTGCAGATGAAGCTCGTGAATTCGCTTCCGCAGGTAAATCCAGAGATCTTTGTCGTCGAGCACGCCAAAGTCTCTTCCATTGCGCTTAAGAAGTCCGAGACAGTAGTCATGAAACGTCGCAGAATGAATTGGCCGTCCCAGCAGCGAACGTACGCGGTCATGCATCTCTCCCGCAGCCGCTACGGTGTAGGTGAGGGCAAGTATCTGGTCCGGATTTGCGTGGCCTTGTTGAACTAGCCGGGCGATGCGGTGTATTAGAACGGAAGTCTTTCCCGTGCCTGCTCCGGCCACCACCAGCATCGGGCCATGCGCGTGCTCAATTGCTTCCCGCTGGTAAACGTCGGGAACGAACGAAGCATGCTGAGATTTTGATTTGAAGACTGCCACTGCGGGTCAGAATACCACCACACTCAGGAGCACGTCAGGAAGGAAATCCATCAAGAAACTCAGTGTGAGTCCAGCGTGGATGCAACCAGCGCAGTAGCAGCGATAGCAGCCGTCTCGGCGCGAAGAATTGTGTTACCCAGCGAAGCCAAGATCCATCCGGCTCGTTGGAAGGACTGCAATTCATCTTCGGTCCAGCCGCCTTCAGGACCGACGGCCAGAGCGACTCCGCCGCTTGCCGCTTCGGGTTTCGCAATATCGCGAAGCAAAGTTTGATCTTCCGATTCGGCCAGAACGATCCGCAAGGCAGCGGCACCATTCATCGCGTCTGCAAGCTTGAGAGGTTCGCTGATCTCTGGAACAGAGGCGCGTCGCGACTGTTCCGCGGCTTGCCCGGCAATTCGACGCCAGCGCTCCGCTCGTTTGCCAGAAGCAGCGGCCAGATGAGAGTCGGTCCGCCGCGCGATTACAGGGATAATGCGTGCCACGCCAAGCTCGGTGCACTTCTCAATCGCCCACTCCATGCGGTCGAACTTGTAGATTGCTAAAAGCAGAGTGATCTGGATTGCACTCGTCACGGAAAGTTCTTCGCCCAAGGCGAACTCGACGCGGCCGTCGCCAATGGAAACGATTCGCCCGCGGCGAACAGCTTCCCCTGTCGCAATATCAAACTCCTGCCCAAGGCGAGCCCGCAGGACGCGCACCAGATGATCCGCATGTTGGCCGACGAGGGAAGCACGGTCGCCAGAGACTTCGTCGGCAATCCAGCGGCGCCGTGTCATGAGTCGGTTCCCAGTTCTCAGTTCTCCGCAAACGTAGCACAAGTGAAAAGCCCGGGCGTCGACTTCATATCCCTAAAGCATTGGCAAGAATGAAACGGTAAGGATCTTGAAAATGAAACGATAGGGCTCTTGAAAATGAGAGCTGAGAACTCTGCTTACCCGAAAATATCCTTCACTTTACCCATTAGCGCGCGCATCATCGGCTGATTGTCCACTTTCGCTGTCGTCTCCAATTCCTGCAGCAGCTCTTTCTGTCGTTTCGTTAACTTGGACGGAATCTGCACTCGCACTTCGACGTAGAGATCACCCTTGCCGTGACCATTGAGCACGGGTATCCCCTTATTGCGGATGCGGAATGTGGTGCCGGGTTGAGTTCCATCCGGAATCTTGAGCGTATGCTCGCCTTCCAGTGTGGGTACGGAAATCTCAGTTCCCATCGCGGCTTGGGTCACCGATAGCGGCACGGTGCAATGCAGATCATTCCCTTCCCGCTCAAAAAACGGATGCTCCCTCACGTGGAGCACAACGTAGAGATCGCCCGCTGGCCCTCCGAAAGGTCCGGCCTCGCCGCCGCCAGTAAAACGGATCCGGGTGCCGTCTTCCACGCCCGCTGGAATCTTCGCGTCCACCGCGCGCTGGCGGAGAATTCGCCCGTCACCTTTGCACTTCAGGCAGGGATCGGTAATCACGCTGCCCGTTCCCTGGCACGTAGGACAAGTCCGCGCTATGCTAAAAAATCCCTGCTGATAACGCACCTGGCCCCGACCCGCGCACGAACGGCAGGTCGTGGGAGCCTTGCCCGGCGCGGTACCCGATCCGCGACACTCCTCGCAGGCTTCGTGACGGCGAACCATTACGCGAGTTTCGGTGCCGAATGCAGCTTCTTCGAACTCGATGGTTAAGTCTTCGCGCAAATCCGGGCCGCGTTGCACTCGGCTGCGGCGACGGTTGCCGCCTCCGAACGCATCTCCAAAGCCGAAGAACTCGCCGAAAATATCGCCCAAGTCCTGAAACGCAGTCGCATCGAAACCACCCCCGCCGCTCACATTGCCTACTCCAGCATGGCCGTAGCGGTCGTAGAGTGATCGCTTCTCCGAGTCCGCCAGAACCGCATAGGCCTCGGTGACTTCCTTAAACCGCTCTTCCGCATCCGGATTGTTCGGGTTGCGATCTGGATGGTATTGCATGGCGAGCTTCCGGTAAGCGCTCTTCAGTTCCTGATCGCTAACGGTGCGGGTTACCGCCAACACTTCGTAATAATCGCGTTTTGCGTTCGTGGCCAGAATAAGCTGCCTTTCCTAAGAGAGAAATAAATGGAAGAAACTCAAACCGGTTTGAATTATTTGCCGGGATTTCTGGCGACTTTCACCATCGCAGGCCGCAGCAGGCGATCTTTGAACTTGTAGCCGCGCTGCAACTCCTCCACAACTTGATGATCGGGAGCCTTGGTAGTGTCCACCATTTCGATCGCCTCGTGGTATCGCGGATCGAAAGGTACGCCCTCCGAAACAATTGGGTTCACCGAAAGCTTGGAGAGTGCAGCCTGGAGTTGCTTGTAGATTAGCTCGACGCCACTGTGAAACTCGATTGCGTCCGATTTTGCCTGTAGCGCGCGCTCCAGGCTGTCTACTACGGGTAGCAGAGACTTGATGGCATCCGCTGTGGCGTAATCGCGAAACTCATGTTGTTCTTTGCTGGCCCGCCGGCGAGCGTTTTCAAACTCTGCCTGCGCCCGGCTAAGCCGGTCGAGAAGCGAGTCGCGCTCCGCCTTTAACTTCTGCAATTCTGATTCCGGCCCGGATGCTTCCCCACTCGGCGCCGCCGCAACGCTTTCATCGCCGTCGCCGGCAGCCGCTGGTAACTCGTGCTCCAGATCCAGCGCGGATTTTTTTGCTTCTGATCTACCGTTCGCTTTGCCCATAAACAACTGTCTCTACTCCGATTCATTCAGAATTTTGTCAAAGAGGCGCGCGATGTAAGACACCGCGGTCATCGTATGCTGGTAATCCATGCGCGTCGGACCAATCACTGCCAGTGATCCAAACATATCGCTTCCCGACCGAGCCGGAGCTCCGATCAGCACGAAATTCTGCATCGATGGCAGCGTATCATCCAACCCGATCACCACCCGCACCGCCTCTTGCTTTACGTCAAGATAGGCTCCGAGAAGTTTCGCTACCTTCTCTTTCTCCTCTAGAGTCTTCATGATTTCGTGCAGGCGCTTGTGATCTTCTTCGCCGGTCACCAGGTTGGCCGCTCCATCCACGAAAACTACCTGCTCCCCGGTTTCTCCGGCCAGCGCACCTTGCTTATAGAGCTGCTCAATGGAATGCATCAGGCGATCGTATTCGCTGCGTTCCTGCTCAATCCTCCGCGACAGTTCCGCGCGCATGGATTCCATCGTCCAGCCGCGGAAATTCTCGTTGACATAGCGCGCAGCCAGATCCAACTCGGCCTGCGGCAGATCGAGCCGGAGCACGCGATCGCGTACCAAGCCGGAACGCGTTACCAACACCGCCAGCACCTTCTGATCGCCCAGGCGTGAGAAGTACACATGCTCCAGCGCGTTCTTAGCACCGCTGGTGGCAACGGTGACGCCCACGTTCCGCGAAATCAGCGACAACACTCGCGACGTGCGCTCCATGAACTCCTGCACATCTGAAATCCCGGCCAGCGACTCCGAGATCATGTTCTCTTCCTGCGGCGCCAACTTCGCCGTGCCGCTGATTT
>JAUTWY010000429.1 GCA_030838305.1 Acidobacteriaceae bacterium | reverse complement strand
GCGCTGCCGGCAAATTGATCCTGCATGCGGCCGCCGCTGATCGGGGTGTATCCGCCCATCCCAAGAAGGCTTACATAAGGCCGCTCGGTTGCGCTCTTCGTCACCAGGTTCACCGATCCCCCAATGGCGTCGGCATCCTGATTGGCGGAAAGCGTTTTGTTGACCTCGACCGACTCGACCAAATCCGCCGGAATCACGTCCAGTTTTACATTTCGAACGCTTTCGGGTGACGGCACATGAATCCCATCAATGGTTACGTTGCTGAGGCGCGGTTCGGTGCCGCGAATCTGAATGTACTTGCCCTCACCTTCGTCCCGCTCCAGCGAAACGCTGGGCAACCGGCCGACGGCGTCCGCAATGTTGGTATTGGGCAGACTCGTGATCACGTCCGCCGGAAGGACCTGAACGATGTTATCGGCGGTGCGTTCTACTTCGAGCGCTTCCAGTTCGCCGTTCAACCGTTCGCCGCTCACCGTGATTGCCTGATTCTGCGTTCCAATTTGCAGAACGGCATCTACCCGGACTTGGGTGCCGGGGGAAACCGTTACATCGGTTGAAAAAACTGCGAATCCGCTCGACAAAACCGTCAGCGTGCACTTGCCTGGGGCGACGTCTGGGAGGGTAAACTGACCCTGAGCGTCCGCTACGGCGCTCCTGCCTCCGGGTTCCAGTTCTGCCCGCGCTCCCGGCACGACTCCCTGGCTGGCGTCCATAACCCGCCCCACCACGGTACCGTTACCCTGCTGAGCAAAAGATCCGGCAATGAAGAAGTGCAAGAGGAATGCAAGAAGAAATAAACGGCGGATAGACGCTCGCATGAAGAAGGCCTCCCGGAGAAAGGATCGGAATGGCCTTTATAGAGATTGATTGTTACGGGTGCGTTACTGCCCTGTTAAAACTCCTTTACAATCACGCGGAGCTAACTTGGGGCTACGGCAACCCAAACGCATAAAGCGCGCTCCCGGCTGCGATCGCTAGATATTGTTTTCCGTCGACCGCGAAGGCTATCGGAGCTGCATAGACTGCGCCGCCCATCTGGAAGTGCCAGAGCGCCTTGCCCGTCGCTGCATCCAAGGCGATGAAGTTTCCTTCGGCGTCGCCGGTGAATACCAGGCCTCCCGCAGTTGACAGCACGCCGGACCATGTTGGCGAAGTGTGCTCAAACTTCCACTTGATCTCTCCCGTCGCGGGATCGATCGCCTTGAGAAATCCGCGATAGGGCTCCGCTTCCTCCGAAGGAAAATACGCGCTGCCGTAATACGCATGTCCCGCCTCGTAGGGCTGCGGCGCCGTACTGAAAATGTCGCACTGATCGCGCGCCGTCACGTAGAACAATGCGGTTTGGGGGTCGTACGTCGGCGCCATGAAGTTCGTCGTTCCCAACGCTCCCGGACAGACGGTGTGCCCTTCGAGCGTTGGCGCGGCCTCTTTCTTGGCGACGGGACGGCCCTCGGCATCTTTGCTGTCACTCCATGTGATTTTACCGTAAGCATTCGCCGACATCAGTTTGCCGGTCGAGCGATCAATCGTGTAGAAGAAGCCGTTGCGGTTGGCCTGAGCGATCAGATGCATGGCGCCAGAATCGATGATGACGGGCACCTGCGTCGCATCCCAGTCATGCTCATCATGCTTCGTGAATTGAAAATGCCAGTTCAGTTTGCCGGTGTCAGCATTGATTGCAAGCAGTGTGTTGCTATAAAGATTATCTCCGGCGCGCCCGGCACCGCGATTCGACGGCGAAGGATTTCCCGTCGGCCAGAAAATCTGATTCGTGGTCGCGTCGTAGGTTCCGGTATTCCACGCCGGAGCCCCTCCAATCTTCCACGATTCACCTTCCCAGGTTTCATGACCGGGTTCGCCGGGCCCGGGAACCGTGTAGAAACGCCACTTGCGCTCGCCGGTGGCAGCGTCGTAGGCATCGACAAATCCACGAATGCCATACTCGCCCCCGGAAACGCCAATGACTACAAGATTTTTCACCACCAGTGGCGCCACGGTAAAGCTGTAGCCCGTGCGATAGTCCGCCGCGATTACATCCCAAACTACGTTCCCTGTCTTTGCATCAAGCGCCAGAACGTGCGCGTCGAGTGTCCCCAGGAAAACCTTGTCCTGCAAAACCGCGAGCCCGCGGTTCACCCGCCCGCAACACGGACGTATGTCTCCCGGCAGCGCATGCTGATACATCCAGATCGGCCGTCCGGTGCGCGCATCGAGAGCGAAAGCACGATCTTCCTGCGCCGTGCCATAAAGAATGCCGTCCACCACCAGAGGTGTCGTTTCAATTTTCCCCGTACCCCCAGTCTGGTATACCCACTTGGGCACCAGCCCGCGCACATTCGTGGTTTTGACCTGATCGAGAGGACTGAAACGCCGTCCCGCATAGTCGCCGGAATAGGTCAGCCAATTCTGCGGCTCCTTCCCGGAATTCAGCAACCGCTCGAATGTGACCTGTGCCTGAACCGGCCCCGCGAATGCCCCGCAGCCCAGCGCCAAGATAAGAAAAGCCGTGAATTTCCTCTGCCATCTCCGCGGCTCTCCGCGTCCTCCGCGATAAAAGGTCTTAGTCACCCGATAAATTCGACCCCCACCCCGCCGCGTCATTTCGCCCCCACGCTGATTAGGAAAGCAACCATGTCGTCGAGATCTTTGTCACTCAAGAGATCCGGCTTATAGATCGGCATCATCGATTCGCGGCTTTTCTTGAAAGACCGCAGCTTGTCTTTTTCCAGCAAGTAAATCTGCTCGCTTGCATCCATCATCTGTACGCTGAAGTTGTCTTCGTTCAGAGCCACTCCCTTGAGTTCTTTTCCATCTGCGGTCACAACGCTGATCGTCTCGTATTCCTGGGGAAACTCCTTCGTGGGCTCGGTCAATCCCCAAGCGAGCCGGCGGCTGGGGTTGCGCACCGAATCGATGATTGCTTCTCTGGTTCGCGACCCGCCCACTGAGCTCAGGTCCGGACCTACCCGCCCGCCCTTGCCTTCCACCGTATGGCAGAGCGAGCAATTCGCGTCGCCATAAAAAAGTTTCTTGCCGTGCTCAATATTGCCGGTGGAATTGCTTGACGCTTTGACCTCAACGCTGCGGATATAGGTAATGATCTGCCAGATTTCTTCCCCAGTCATGCCCACGCCCTGGCCATTCGTTCCGTTGGCCGGCATCACTGTCCCAGGAATTCCGTTGCTGATCACATCAAACATTTCGGCATCGGAATGAGCGTGCTTTTTGTGCGCCCGCGTCAGGTCAGGGCCACGTCCTCCGCCGTGCGCGCCCAGTCCATGACAGAGCGCGCAGTTGATCCGGAATTCATATTCGCCCGCCTTTGCCGCTTTGGGATCGTTGGCAAACGGATTTCGTTCGTCGGCTGCGAATGCTGAAGCACCCGCAATCAGCGCGAGCGATACGATCAATGCAAACTCTGTCGTCAATGTTCGGGCAAAGGGTGGTCGCAAACTTTCCCGCAGGATCCAAGACATAGGCCGTCCAGTTTCGGAATTTGCCGCATTCTACGCCAACGAAGCCGGATAGTACTGTTGAAAAATCCAGGCACAATCTTCCCGCGTATTCCTGCGAGCCCGGTCGTACATGACCGCCGGGTATCTGTGACTAGTACTTCCGGCTGCCTACACTGGAGATTCCCTCAGTTAATGCCGATCTTTCCCTAAGGTCGAAGACTTTTTAAATGTAGGGACGTAAGTCGTTGAGGGCTCAGCCCTTCCAGCGGTAGGCATCGGGCTGCGGAAGGCCCAGATGGGCCAGCACGCGATAGGCGAACTCGCGGGCCATTTCATCTAAGGTAGTGGGCCGGTAATAGAAGGCCGGGATGAGCGGAAAGATGGTGGCCCCGGCATCGGCGGCCCGGTACATGTTGCGGATGTGAATTTTGTGGAGCGGCGTTTCACGGACGCAGAGCACCAGCGGACGCTGCTCTTTGAGGCAGACATCGGCGGCGCGCTCAATCAGGTGCGAGGCGACGCCGTTGGCGATGCGGGCCAAAGTGCCCACGCTGCACGGGATGACGATCATGGCATCGGCGGGGTAAGAGCCGCTGGCCACGTTGGCCCCAATGTCAGCGTTTGATTGCTCTTTAATTTTGATTTTGATTTTGATTTTGGACGAACGGTTTGCGGCGGCTGAAGTTCTTGCCACCCTAGGCGGACGTTTTTCGGGACCCAATATCTGCTGGACCAGATTCGCACGCCCTCGAAGGCCGAGTTCTTCCGCCATGACGCGCAAGCCCGAGTCCGAAGTGATGAAGTTGACGGTCTGAACGCCACCATCACGTTCGACCGCCAGCAGCAACTGCCGCAGAAACACCGACCCACTGGCGCCGGTAGTCGCGATCGTTAGGTTTTGCGGAGGCTGATTCGGCAATGCGTCTCCTCAAACTTTGGAGCATAGGGAGTGGGGGAACAGGAGTCAAGGCTCAGAACTTAAAGAGTCAGAAGCAAGGAGCTAGAAGCTGATCTATATGGCATCCACGGCAAATTTGCGATCCCGCCGCAGCGTAGCTCAACTGCACGCGCTGGCTGGAGTAGAGCGTGAAATCCGCGCTCAGGATTCGCATAGCCGCCGTAAGTATCTGCGCGAATTCAACGACGCTTTCCACACTTACGATTCGCTTCTTGACTCACAAGCCGTTCAGCGAGCTCTTCACGCCGCCGACGTTGTCCTGATCGGCGACTATCACGCACTGCCGGGCGCTCAACGCTATGCCGCGTCGCTCATCGAAGAGCGCGCGTTGACCGGAGATCGGCCAGTGGTGCTGGGAGTCGAAACTATCTTTGCTCGCGATCAGCACATTCTTGACGAATGGTGGCGGCGCGAAATTGATGAAACCGAATTGCGTCAGCGTATCCGCTTCGATCTCGATTGGGGTTACGACTGGAACCCCTTCTACGAACTGCTTACAGCGGCCCGCGACCACGGCGAGGCCATCTACGGTCTCGATTGTATGCCCCGGGAGAATCTGCGGAAGATCGGAGAGCGCGATCGTCACGCTGCGGCGAAATTGGCGGAAATTCATGGACGCCATCCGGATGCAGTGATCCTCGTGCTCTTCGGAGAATCGCACTTGGCTCCGGGCCATCTGCCGCGCGTGCTGCAGAAGCAAATGCCGGACGCGAAAATTCTCACCGTGCTGCAGAACATAGATGCGCTTTATTGGCGGGCTGCCGGCGAAAGAGTCGACAAGGTTGAGGCCGTACGCGTTAACGAGGATGTGGTCTGTGTGTTCAACGCTACGCCTTTGGAAAAATATGAAAGCTACCGCCTCTGTCTCGACCAGTGGAGCCGTTGCGATACAGGCCCCGATTTCGCGCCCACCATCTACACCCTGATCGACAGCCTGGCGGCTTTTCTCGAGATCAATCGATATTCACCGCACAACGGCACGCAGCCCAAATTTCTCGTCGATATGCTGCCTGAGGTGCATGGCAATTCGTCGGATGTGATGCTTCGGCGCTTGCTTTCGCGGAGGGGCATCAGCGAACAACAACTGGAAACAATGCTGGCGAATGTTGCGGAACGCGGCAGTGCCTATCTTCCCCAACTGAACGCATTCTGCATCCGCGAATTTCAAATGATGCACGCAGCGGAAGACGCCACTCGCTTTCTGCACCATGCCTGCCGGGGCTTGCCCGCACGACTGAACGGGCAAGGGGTCAACGGAAACCGACTTGCCAACGCCTCTGCGCCGCTCACCGCAGATGCGTTCTACGCACGAGTGATTGAAGACGCAGTGGCTTATTTCGGTTGCCGCGTCCTTCATCCCTCAAGGCCATCCCCCGCGACCGAAGAGTCTGCGGTCCTGTCGCGCGCTGCGTTTGAAAAGGCCGCGCAGTCGGCAATCCGTGGTGGCGAGGAAAAGTTCGAAAGCTTCGCGCAAGATTGGGGCTACCGGATCGGAAGCCAGATTTATGTAGCCTACCTGGCCGGCAAAGTGAAGCCCGCCGGCCTGCGCCGCCTGTTCCTGGCTCATCTCGACGAGCCCGGCCTTGCCCGTAAAGTCTGCACTGCCGTGATCGCTAGACTCCGCTCGGCATCGAGAGCCTGACCCCAGTCGTCTCCGCCGCTCTGTATTCCACCCCGCGAATGCTAATCTAGACTGCGCTTGGCTGAATGCTGAGCGCTGACTGCTAAGTGCTCCCGTGAACGCCGAATCCATCCGCAAATTGTTCGAGCAAGTGCGCAAAGGAAAACTCGCGCCCGACGACGCCGTGGACCGACTTCGCCATTTGCCGTTCGAAGACTTGGGATTCGCCAAGGTCGACCACCATCGCTCCTTGCGAGCAGGCATGCCGGAAGTGATCTTCGGCGAGCGCAAGACTCCATCGCAAACCGCCGAGATATTCGCCCGCTTGGCGAACCAGGGAGGCAATGTCTTAGCCACGCATGCGGACAAAAAACAATTTGCCGCAGTGAAGAAAAAAGTGCGCGCGGCGGAATATCGTGAACTCGCCCGGGCCATCGTCTTAAAGCGTGATCCACACACCTACGGCAAGGGAACCATCGCCGTAGTTTCGGCGGGGACCAGCGATATTTCCGTGGCCGAAGAAGCCGTGGTGACGGCCGAACTGATGGGCAACAACGTCGAGCACTTTTACGACGTCGGCGTGGCCGGAATCCACCGGCTGCTGGCCAACCGCGAGGCCCTGACCAAAGCTCGCGTCGTAGTTGTCTGCGCCGGCATGGAAGGCGCCCTGCCCAGCGTGGTGGGAGGCCTGGTCGGCGTTCCCGTCATCGCCGTTCCCACCAGCGTGGGTTACGGTGCATCTTTCAAAGGACTCACAGCGCTGCTCGCCATGCTGAACTCGTGCGCCTCAAACGTAAGCGTGGTGAATATTGATAATGGTTTCGGGGCGGGATACGTCGCGTCGCTGATCAATCGGCTTTAAAAAAGGGCGCGGCTTGCGCCGCGCCCTGACTATCACCGCTAACCACTATTACATGCCAGACTGGCGAGAATCTTTCTCCACCACCAGTTTGTTCTCGACGCTGAAGGCGCCGAAGACTTGGTTTGCTCGCAATCCGGCGACGGTTTTATCCATGGCACTATCCACGGACCCGTATAACGTGACGTGCCCATTAACCACGATAATGCGAATCGGATGCGCCGGATCGATCGCGTACTTGCTCAGCACCGCATCGCGATAGATTGCCCGGGCCGTGCGCAAACGGATGCCGTCATCAAAAATCGACGTCGGCTCGACAGAAATGTTCGCGACCACATCCTTCACTCCGGGCATGTTCGCGATATCCGCCAGGGCTTCGTCGCGGCCCACGCCAGTTCGATCCTGCCCTTCCACCATGACCACTCCGTCCTTCACACCGAGTGCGAAGTAGTCGAAAGTGTTGTCGTAACCAACGCGCACGTAGGTCAGCTTCCGAGCCAGTTTCTGCTCAAGCTGTCCATCGGGAACGTTCGGTCCGGCCACTGTAATCAGGTTGCGCACGCCCGTCGCGTTCGAAGTCTTTCGAGCGAGTTTGGCCGCGTCCAGTTTCCGCTGGTAGAGATCAACCGTGCCCGTGAGAGTTACGATGCCGTCCTCCACGCTGGACTTAACTTCTTGAAATTGCTTTTTCGCCGCCAGTTTTTGCGCGACCGTGGTTTGAATTTGATTGTCGTAGCGGGTCGCAGCAGGTGTTTGCGCGACAAGCGTCGCACTCAACAGTCCCACAGCCAGTATCCCGCCCATAGATTTCCAGACATTCTTTGTCACAGGTCACCTCCGACCCTATTGACGAAACTTTACGATCTAACTACTTGGTTAATTATTGGATGCTGCAGCGAGAGGTAGAGATGCATTTGCTCTGCCCCTCCGCGGGAAGGGGTTTGGCTCATCTGAATCAGGCGGTTAGCGAGAGGTAGCAGGAGGGGGGGCTGGAACTTGTGTCAGCGCAGTCTTTTTCTCCGGCTCCTTAGGAAGCGCTTTCCGCCCAATCGCCACCAGCCGGATCACGGTAGCAGCCGCCGTATATCGCACATGCACATTCGCATCCATAAGGCTGAGTTCGATTTTCTCCTCAAGCGAGGGATCGCCCCGCTCCGCAATTGCTTCCAGCGCCGCCGCCCTTACGATCCAATCCTTGTCGTTCAAAGCTGCCTTCACTAGAGCGGCCCCGGTGGCCGGATCGGGGTCGTGCGCCAGCAAACTGGCCGCCACGGCACGCACGGGGTGCGGATCCTTCTTATGCGTATAGCGCCAGGCATCCCACCCAATTCCGGCGAACGGTACATAGCCTATTCCCTGTTCCAATCCAATCAAGGCCAACTCTTTGGGGTTGTGCAGGGTGTCCATCTGCTGTGCCATTAGGCCGTCGCTCTTTCTCTCGCCGGTGAGGACGTCGTAATAAATCGAGTACGCTGATGCGTTGTCCTTCAAATCGCGCAGCGAATGGGCTGCCGCCATGACAACCGAGATTCTGTCATCTTGCAAGAGCTTTTGTAGTTTGGGGATCGATTCGAGTGCATGCATCTGGCCCAGAGCAGTGGCTGCGGCAGCGCGAACTTCCGCTCTGGCGTCGTCGAGGGCACCCTCAGCAAGCTTTCGAGCACGGGAGTTTTCGCGCAGCAGCCCCAGGGCGCGAATGCCGACGGCTCGTTGCGAGGCGTTGTTCGACTTGGCTGCGGATTCAAACATTGCCCATGCCTTCTGCTGTCCACTTACAGCAAAGGAACAAGGCCCGCTCAGAGTCGCGTAGCTTGCTACACCAGCCAAGATAAGGGTCGAGATTCGCGACCGGCAACCGACGGACACAAGGTCCTCCGAAGTGGGCTCTTCACGCCATGCGCCGAGGCTAGTGCCAATGCGCGAATTTAAGATGCGGATGGAGCGGAAAGAGTGAACGCAAATCGGCTGCGGTCGGAAGATTCACCTGGCAGAACGATAGCGATAAGGAGCGGCGCCGTCTACTGGCGAGACCGCTTGGCGCGATGGGCGGACTTTGACCTGACGCCGGGGCTCGCTCTACGCCCTTGGTCGGTAAAGACACGCGCAAAAATCTTGCCTACATTCTGCAACTGCCGCGACAGCTCGAAGGCATGTTCGACCTGTTTTCGCGGTACTTTATTCGTGATTTTCTTGTCGGCGAGCACCAACTGTTTGAAATCCGAGCCTTCTCTCCACGCCCTCATGGCATGCGCCTGCACCGCCCGGTAAGCGTCTTCGCGGGAGACCCCGTGCTCCACCAAGTCGAGCAGCAATTGCCCGCTGAAGATAAGTCCACGCGTGCTCTCCAAATTGGCTAGCATGCGCTCGGGATACACGAACATGGTTTCGATCAGATTCGCCGTCTTGTTTAGCAGGTAGTCAACGAGCGTGGTGGAGTCGGGCAGGATCACACGCTCGGCGGAAGAATGCGAGATGTCGCGCTCGTGCCACAGTGCAATGTTCTCAAATCCCGCCTGCGCATTGCCGCGCACCACCCGCGCCAGTCCGCTGATCTGCTCCGACGTCACCGGATTGCGCTTGTGCGGCATGGCGGAAGATCCCTTCTGCTTTTCACTGAAGAACTCTTCCGCCTCGCGCACTTCCGTACGCTGCAAGTGCCGGATTTCGGTCGCGATCTTATCAAGGGTCGAAGCAATCACGGCCAATGTGGCGACATATTGCGCGTGGCGGTCGCGCTGAATCACTTGCGAGGAAATCGCCGCAGCCTTCAGCCCTAAGCGAGCGCAAATTCTTTCTTCAATCTCCGGCGTGAGATGGGCGAAGATCCCGACCGCGCCAGAAAACTTTCCCACTCGCATATCCTCGGCAGCGGCCGCAAACCGCGCGATATTTCGTTGCGTCTCGGAATACCAGTTCGCCAGCTTGAACCCGAACGTAATGGGCTCCGCGTGGATGCCGTGAGTGCGGCCCACCATGGGAGTGTCTTTGAATTCCCAGGCGCGGCGTTCGAGCACTTCCGACAAGCGCTCGAGATCCTGCGCAATCAACGCCGACGCCTGCTGGATCAGCAACGCCTGCGCCGTGTCGACCACGTCATTGGATGTGAGCCCGTAGTGAAACCAGCGCGCATGCGGACCTACAATCTCGGCCACCGCCGTGGTGAAGGCGATCACATCGTGGCGGACTTCCGCCTCAATCTCGTGAATGCGCTCCACACTGAAATCCGAGCGCTCGCGGATTGCCCGCGCCGCCTCCTTCGGTACCATGCCGGCTTCGGCCAAAGTCTCTGTGGCGGCGACTTCCACCGCAAGCCACGTGCGAAAGCGGTTCTCGTCGCTCCAGATGCGGCCCATCTCCGGGCGGGTATAACGTGGGATCAAGGCGAGTTCGCCTCCTGTAGTTACTGCTAAGTATGCCGGTGAATGCGGGACAGAGGATTCTAAATGGAGCGGCAAAAAGAGGCTAGTGCGAACGAAACGGTCAGCGCGTCAGTTTCCGGATTGCCGCAATCCTTCTGCAGTGCACCTCCTAGTGGTTTCCTATTATTGATCGATCGTTTCTTCACAGCTACCGTGGCGAGCACGTCGTGCGAACCCTCCGTCGAGTGATCCCGGAACCTACCCTGCAGCCTTCCACGAGATTCGCG
>JAUTWY010000443.1 GCA_030838305.1 Acidobacteriaceae bacterium | reverse complement strand
CGGCCAGCTGTTTGGAAGTCCCATGCTCTCGATGACGATGGATACAACGGAAGTGCTTCCATGTTTCTGTTCGTTCGTTGCAGCATCAGCCATCGCCAACTCGATGAAGAACTCCAGCCCCTTTTTCTCTGGGGCGTCGGAAACCTTGAAACCCAGCTCTGCTGAGTCCGATACCGGTTCGTCCCGCCTAAACGAATACGTGGTTGACTTCGAGAGTTCCTGATTGATGGCGGCAAGAAGAAGTACGCCAACCTCGTCGTTACCCTTCCCCGACACCGATACCGGTGCTTTCATCACTTGCTAAGCAACGGTGCCTGCACAGAACAGCGAGCAAACAAACAAAACGGAGCAGATGCATCTCATATTCTGCATTCTATAGGGCGTCGAAAGTGTGCCCCCACACATCCCTCTTGTCACAGCTTTCTTGATTGGTTACGGCTATCCCTTCGTCGTGAAGGCCAGCGTCAATAATGTTTTCTGTTCGACTTCATGGGCTTTGGCGCTGCCAGTGGCGGGGCTTGCGCTGGAACTGCGTTTCACCGAGAGGACATGGCGACTGCCGGCGATGCGCTGCAAGCGCGGCAGCATATTGAAGAGCGCCCCCATGTTGGCGGGCTCTTCTTGCACCCAGACGATGTCGCCGTCGTTTCCATGGCGGGCAAATTCGGCGGTGAGTTCTTGCTCCGGAAACGGATACAACTGTTCGAGAAATACGATCGCGGTCGAGGTATCTTTTCTCTTCTTGCGCTCGGCGCGGAGCTCGTGGCCGATTTTTCCGGTGCAGACCAGGATACGGTCGGCTTCTCCGATCTCGGTGTCAGGAGTTACGTTGAGGAAATTTCTCTGAGTGAAATCCGCGATGGGAGAGGACGCATCCGGATGGCGCAGCATGCTCTTGGGCGTGAAAACGACCAGCGGTTTACGCCAGTGACGCAGAGCCTGACGGCGAAGCAGATGAAAGTATTGCGCGGCATTCGAGGGCTGTGCGATCTGGATGTTGTGCTTCGCGGCGAGTTGCAGGAAGCGTTCGATGCGGGCGCTGGAGTGTTCCGGACCCTGGCCTTCGTAGCCGTGAGGCAAGAGCATCACGACGCCGGAGAGCAAGTTCCACTTGGCTTCGCCGGCGGAAATGAACTGATCGATGATGGCCTGCGCGACGTTCACAAAATCACCGAACTGGGCTTCCCAGAGCACGAGCGCTTCGGGATAATCGCGGCTGTAGCCGTATTCGAAGCCGAGCACTCCTGGTTCTGAAAGAGTTGAGTTGTGAATGCCGCAGCGGGCCTGGCCGGGCGCGATATTTTCCAGCGGGACATATTCGTTCTCGTTTTCGATGTCGACGAGGACGGCGTGACGCTGATTGAAGGTGCCGCGGCGGGAGTCCTGCCCGGAGAGGCGAACTGGAATGCCGGCTTTCACCAAGCTCGCGAAAGCGAGGGCTTCGGCCATGCCGTAATCCACTGGGCGTTTGCCTGAGCCCATCTCGGCGCGCTGCTCCAGCAACTTTTTTACTTTGGGATGAATGTGGAAGCCCTCTGGGTACGCGGCAACTTGACTCGTAAGCTCTGCCAATTCTTCCACGGAGAGTCCGGTTTCCACTTCGTATTCCGGCTTGTGAAGGCCGCCGTAGTATTGATCCCAATACTTAGGCAAGTCGCGCATTAAAGGCTTCTTGGTGACCTTACCGGCGCCTTTCTGCGCGGCTTCGAATTCGGCTCTGATGGCAGCGGCTCGGGCTGGAGCATCGGTTGCGCCAATATCATCGGCGTAGATTTCCCACAACGGAGGGTGTTCTTTGATTTTTTTGTAGAGCAATGGCTGCGTGACTGTGGGATCGTCGACTTCGCTGTGGCCGTGGCGGCGGTAGCCAATCAGGTCGATGACGACATCGGTGCCGAACTGGTAGCGGTATTCGGTGGCGAGGCGGGCGACGCGGACGACGGCGTCCACATCTTCGCCGTTAACGTGGAAGATGGGAATCGACTGGCGGCGCGCGATGCAGGCGGCAAAACGCGTGGAGTGCTCTTCGAGATAGCTGGTGGTGAATCCGAGCAGATTGTTGACGATCACATGAACGGTGCCGCCGACGGTGTAGCCGGGAAGGTCGGCATAGTTCATGGTTTCGGCGAGGATGCCTTGTCCGGCGAAAGCGGCGTCGCCGTGGACGAGCAGGGGGAGATATCTTTCGCGTCCGCCTTCACCGGTGCGGTCTTGCTTGGCGCGAGTGCGGCCGACGGTGACAGGATCGACAGCTTCCAGGTGGCTGGGATTTGAAACCAGATGGATGTGAACCTTGTTGCCGCTGCGCGTGATGTATTCGCCGGTGGCGCCCATGTGGTACTTGACGTCGCCGGAGCCGAGGACGCTGCGCGGGTCGACGTCTTCAAAGCCAGCAAAGATTTCTTCCGGCGAACGCCTGGCAACGTGGGCCATGACATTGAGGCGGCCGCGGTGACTCATGCCCATCACTAGTTCGCCGGCACCGAGGCGTGAGCCGGTATCGAGAAGTTCGTCCACCAGCGGAATCAGCGCGGTGACGCCTTCGAGCGAGAAGCGCTTGCTGCCGAGATAGCGCTGCTGCATGACTTGCTCGAAGACGTCGGCGCGGATCAGGAGGTCGAGGATGTATTGCTGGTCTTTATCCGTAACCTCGGAATCAGGCATGGGCGATTCCATCCGTTCGTAAATCCAACGCCTCCGTTCGGGGGAGTAGATGTGATTGATCTCGATGCCGATGGTGCTGGAATAGATAGTGCGGGCCTCGCGGGCGTACTCGCCTTCAGTCGGCAATTCGGGAGTGGGGCGCGGGCGGAGAAAGCCGAGGGGGTCGAGGTCGCCTTCGAGATATCCCCACTGCCGGAAGACGTTGAAAATATTTTCGCGCTCCGGGCTGGAGCCATTTTTGGAGGTGTCGATGACGGCGGCGCTGCCGCTGGAAGTTTTGGATTTCGGGGTAGCCATATAAGTACGGTACCTAGGATAACGGATGCGGGGCTGGCGGCGCGAGATTCGGACGTGCTAAAGAACCTTAAACACGGAGGATACAGGGGAACACAGGGTAGAGCAGCCCGAAAAATGGCGCCAACCGGTGAGAAGTTTTGCCGATTGGCGCCATTTTGGCTGGTCATTCACTTGCTGTGGCTTACGACATCGCTACTTTCCATGTTCACCAAACGTGAACAGATCCATCAAATCGCCGATCGCGGGGCTATTCAACGGAACGTAGGGGTTCGACTTGCTGGTTGTGGGATTGGGGAAGTTGTCCCGGCTGCGACCCGTCAGCGGAGCCAGTTTCCAGTTCGCCTCGATGAACTTCAGGATCGAAACGTGGTCGGTGTAGGTGTGCGAGATATGCCCGGGCTTGGTGTGCGGAGAAACCACCAGCGTGGGTATCCGGGTGCCGTCGCCAAAGAAGTCGAGAGGTTGAATGTAGCCGGAGTCGTAGTAGCCACCGCCCTCGTCGAAGGTGACGATGATGGCGGTGCTTTCCCATAATTTCCGGTTGGCTTGAACGCCGTCCACAATCTTCTTTACGAAGCCCTCAAACAAATTCAGCTTGGAGGAAGCCGGGTGTCCGTCAAGCCAGCCGTCAGGCTTTACGTAGGAAACTGCCGGCAGCGTGCCGTCTTGGATCGCCTGATAAAGCGCGGTGGTGTCCTGGTTATGCGAACGTCCCGAAGCACTCGTCATGATTGAGGTCGAGTACTGAAAGGGATTGCAGATGTTGCAGTAGGTGTTGTCGGCGGTGACATAGTTCCCATCGGGATTCGCCAGATAGGTGCTCCACTGGTCGCCGTAGTATGCCCAGGAGATGTTCTTCTCATTCAGTTCATCACCGATATCGCGAAGGGGCGATGGAGGGATGGTGAAGACGGTTTCATTTGGGTTACCGATGTCGGCGTATGCGCTCCTGCCATCGCCATAATATCCGGGGTTGTAGTTATTCAAGAGATAGAAGTGGTTCGGATCGCAGTTGGGATTGATGGGTTTGCTTAGCGAGATCAGATAGTTGGTGATTTGTGGGACGCCGGGCTGGGTTGTGTCGGAACAGTTGGAGTAGGTTCCACCGCCGTAGGAAGGAGATCCAAAAGATCCGCCGCCGTAGCCATCTTCGGTGTAGTAGTTGTTGGTGCCGGACTGGGGATTCGGGTTCTCAATTTCGTCGACCACACCGGCGTTGGGACTACCTGAGGCAACCAGTTGATTGT
>JAUTWY010000375.1 GCA_030838305.1 Acidobacteriaceae bacterium | reverse complement strand
GTCGACGGCCCAGTAAGCTATTGTTGATTTTCGATTGATGATTGTTGATTGAAACCCGGTCAACCAACACCCTTATTGTCAATCAACAATCAAAAATCAACAATCAAAACCTTTTGGGGACCATCTTTCCGGAAGCGTCTCGAACCACCTTTCCGAACCATCTTTCCAAACCATGTTTTCGAACCACGTGGCGACGGCCGCCACGGCCGTCCAAGCGAAGGCGAAAACCGAGCGCCCGGGCAACCCCCTAGCCAATGACCTTTCCCCAGTACACCCGCTTCGGCAGCGTGACCGTAGCCTCTGCTGCCCAACCCTGCTTGCGCAATTTGGCCACGGCCGCACGCGCCGCCTGTTTCGAGGCGAACAACCCGTACAGCGCAGACCCGGAGCCTGACAGCGACGCATACTTCGCGCCCGCGCGTTCCAGCGCGCTTTTAGCTTCACTCAGTTCGGGATACTCAGGAAAGACGACCTGTTCAAAGTCGTTCTTGATCCCGGCCCGGACAAGCTCGAGAAGTGGATTCTCGCGCCGGCCCCTTCTAAAAGGAGCACCGGAGTACCTCTCGCTCAGCCACGCCGAAAGCCCTCGGCCAAGCTCATTCATTCTATCGGATGGTGCCGGAGGCGTCAATTTCACGCTGCTTGCATCGGCATAGTCCATGTGGGGATGGATACTCTTGCCCGGCCAAGCCGGGCCAAGCCCGGCTCGCTCTGACCTCTCCGTTCTGTGGACTGCACTTCCCTTACCTGAACCTTCGCGGGCAAGAGTGCCCGCGCCACACAATCTGTCCCAGTCCGCAAACGCCCTTGGAGTCGACACGCCTACCTCCGGAGCCACCACCACGCACGGCGTGGACGGCAAATCCTCCAGCGGATAAACCTGCTCCCCCCGTCCAACTCCAAGCGCCGTACCCCCCACGAGAAACAATGGCAAATCGGACCCCACTTCCGCCGAAATCTGCAAACGCTCTGTCGCGGGCAGGAATCTTTTCAGCACCCGCTCCAGCCCCAGCAGTGTAGCGACCGCGTTTGACGAAGCCCCGCCGAGCCCCCCCTTCACTGGCAACTTCTTCTCAATCTCAATCGTGACCCGTCCCTTGGCGTTCAGCGCACGCATCGCTTTCTCAACGATGCGATAGCACGTGTTCGATTCGTCTTTTGGAACTCGTGGGTCGGAGCAGACAATCTCAATCCCGTCTCCCCGCCCAACGCGCACCCCAATCACGTCGTGCAGGCCGATTGTCTGATAAACCGTAAGCAGCTCATGAAACTTATCCTCCCGGCGCGCACCAATGCGCAATCCGAGATTGATCTTCGCGAAGGATCGAACGCTCACCGTCATCGCCCGATGATTGTAAGGCGTAAGTCCAGATTTCGACGTTCCTCACTAGAAACCGTCTCGATTTTTCGCTTTCGCGTGCCGGTACTGTGCCGGCAGAGGGTTCCCGGCGAGCAGCCAGGGAACGGTAGAATTCGGGAAGCGTGGAACAGCGCAGAACTCGCTACGGTCGTTACCACATCGCCGGTATCGATTACTCCTAATTCCGTCAATGGTGAATACTATTTCGGAAACTCGCAGCAGCGACTATTCCTCCGGGAAAGCTCCACCGACAGATTTGTTGGCACCATAAAGGGCCAGAAAAAGGGCCAGAGATGTTTGTGCGCTCCAACCCCAACCATCCCGATCGGTCCGCACTATTGAACCAGGATCAGCTGAACCAGGATCAGCCTGGAGGCTGACCCGCATAAGCTCTCTGAAATATTACCGCGGTAATCTAGACCCCCGGCGGCAGATGAGCGCAGACTTGATAATCCTGCAACCGTCCCCTGCTCTTCCGGTTGGGATAAGTACGACCGCAACTACGAGTGCTGACCCACTAAGGCGGATCCTCTTCAGCACTGTCCCGCAAGTTGGGTGCAAGCCGTTGCCTGCGGAGCAAGCTCGATTCAATTCGGTTTCAGCCCGCGGTGCGCCGTGGCTTCGCGAGGGCGAGCAACGCGCGGCAGATCTCAGGGGTTTGTATGCGGACTATGGTTAGTCGTTTTTCTCTGCTGCTTTCACTTCTAGCGGTTGCGGGTCTCGCCGCCGCTCAGACCGGCTATAGAGTTGTCTCCGTCGCCGATGCTGGAACTATTTCCGGCACTGTCAAATGGTCTGGCCCGGTACCTCGCGAACTGAATTTCCCCGTTACCAAAGACCCCCAGATTTGCGACCCGCAAAGTAAAAAAAGCGTCAGCCTCGAGCGCCTTATCGTCGGTCCCGATGGCGGCGTCGCCAACACCATCGTCTACCTCAAGAATATCTCTGCCGGCAAAGTGATGGAGTTGCCCGAGCAGCGCCGTCACCTCGACCAGCGCCGCTGCCGCTACGTTCCGCACATTCTTCTCGTGCCCGAAAAAGTTGAGCTGCATATGCAAAGCTCCGACGCGACCCTGCACACCATTCATATGGACGGTGCAGCCACCTACAACTTGCCCTTTCCTTTTCCCAATCAGATCAGCTCGCGGCAGATGTCGACCCCCGGACTGGTCAACCTTCGTTGTAACGGCGGGCACGTATGGATGAATGCCGAAATGATGGTCGTCTCCCATCCCTATTACGCCGTCACCGACGAGAGCGGCCGCTTCGAGTTCACCAGCGTCCCGCCAGGCACCTATCAGGTCGTCGCTTGGCACGAAGGCTGGGGTCTGGCGGGAAAAGAACAAGTCTATGATGTTCTGACCCAGCACGCGGTCCAGCGCCCCGTCTTTACAGAGCCGAAGACGTGGGAGAAATCAGTCAGGGTCAACGCCAACCAGCCCAGCACAGTAGATTTTGTATTGGGAAATAAATAGACTTCTTCCACAGACCCTTTTTGCGCTAGAATGCCTCTGCAATTTGAGAGCGCTGCCCATCTGGCCATGGACGGCGCTCTTGGCCTTCCCCCAGGAGGTAGTAGATGTACCGGCCCTATTCGAGTTCCTTAGCGGACTCACGTCCGTTTTTGGATGTTCCGTCCTTGATCCGCAATCTTGCCCAGGATTTTGTCACTTCGTTCAACACCGGCAACTACGATCAAGCCGGCGCCTTCTTCGCCCAAGATGGCGCATTCATGGTCCCCCATTACGAAACAGCCTACGGACCCAAAGCCGTCGAGCGCCTGCTCCACCAGTTCGCCGACGCTGGATACGAAGATCTCCGTCTTGAAACCACACGCGTCGAAGTCTCTGGCGACCTGGCAATGGAAATTGGCCGCTACAGCGTTGCCATCCGTCAGCCCGACGGCACCCTCCTGCCCGACCGCGGCAAGTATGTAAAGAACTGGCGCCGTTTGGGTGCATGGCTGATCGTCGCCGACTGCTGGAGTAGCAACCTGCCCATCCCTCGTTAGGATTCTCAGCAGAAGGCAAGATCATTGGGTCTGCGGGCGGGTGGGAGAAACATTGCGGCCCCCGAAAGCTCAGCCAGAGATCTTCAACACTACCTTCCCGTAGTTTTTCCCTTCCTGTAGCAGCCTGTAAGCCTCTGCGGCACGCTCCAGCGGAAAAATCTGGCCGATCACCGGCGCCAGTTTGCGCTGCTCGATCCATTCCGAGAGTTGCTTCCATGCAGGCTCCATGATCTCGCGCTTCTGCGAGAGATACGTCAGCCAGAGTCCCTGAATGCTCGCGGATTTAGCATACAGCGCCCGCACATCGAGTTGCGGCGTCTTGCCCGTGGCAGTGCCGTACTGGATCACCCGACCAAAGTCGCGCAGGCAGCGCAAACTCTTAGCGGTATGCTCGCCGCCCAGCATTTCAAAAACCGCATCCACCCCTTCGCCCCTAGTCAGATTCTTCACGACTTCTTCGTAGTCTCGCTGTTTGTAGTTAATCCCGTTCTGCAGGCCAAGTTCTTTGACTCGAGCCAGCTTCGCTTCGGACGACGACGTTCCGTACATTTCCACGCCTAGAATGTGGCCAATCTGCACCGCCGCCGTGCCCACGCCTCCGGCAGCGGCATGAATCAGAACGCGGTGAGTCCGGCCTGGCTTTGGCGGCTGCGTCATACCCGCCTGCCAGTAACCGAGATACGCGGTGAAATAGTTGACCGGGAAAGCGGCAGCTTGTTCGTCGTTCCAGTGCGCGGGAACCGGCCACAGCAGATTCTCGTAAGCGGCGACTTTCTCAGCGAAAGCTCCCCACTGGATGTACCCCATCACTCGGCGCTGACTGGTCTGTTCAACGCCTCCGAATTCACGTCCGGCAATGAGCGGAGGCGCCGGAGTTCCAGGATAGCCGCCTTGGGTAGTCATGAAGTCGGCGAAATTCAGCCCCCCGCAGCCGACCCGAACCAAGGTTTGTCCCGGCTTCAAAGTAGGTTCCGGAGAATCTTGAATGGAGAGGGAGTCCGGCCCGGACAGACTAGCGATTACCAACGCTTTCATTCCCCGAGTCTAGCAGGATGATTTCCACGTGCGCCGCCTTGAATCGCCACCTCATCTGGACAAAAAAAGAAGGTGGACCCTCTTGAGGTTGAATCCAGCAGAACTGAATCCCGACTCAGGAGGGCCACCTTCGCGTACAAACTTTGCGGCCAGGTAGCGCTACATCGCGACGAAAACGGCCAGACGAATATCGGGGTGAACTAAATCGATCAGGTAGTAATTTCCGTCGATGTACTCGATGTAGTAATCGTCGGTGTCAACCCACTCCGCGGGCCAGGCATCGATGATTTCAAATGTGTAGCCGCCATACTGAAATCGCGGCTGACCCCGCACAATCACGCTTCTTGCATTGAAGCGATGCTCCCGGCCGAACTGGGCCCGGAACTTTTCGTCAGGAATGTGTCCGCCCTTGCCAGCGGCCCGGTTGCCGTGCATTTCTGAACGTTCCTGCCCTTGTCCTTGCCGGTTGCGGTCGCCCTGCATCTCAGGACGTTCTTGCCCTTGCGGCTTGGCCCGATCGCCGGACTGTTCCTGACCGCGCTTCTGATCTTGTTTCTCTACCTGCTTATCCTGGTTTGAGGGCTTGGCTTCATTTTGACGATTGGGCTTCGCTTCCTCGTGCTTGGGTTGAGGTTTAGCCTCTTCCTGCCGCGCAGGCTTCTCTTCCTGTTGCTTCTCGTCTTGCGCGTAGACAAGGGCTGCACTTCCGACCAGCACCGATAGAATCGCTAAATTCAGAAATCTTAAAGCTCGCATGAGCATCCTCCAAGGCCATTCTTGATGGCTTGATCTGTGGCGATCTGCATCTTCGTCGGCAGTTAGCGGACCACTGAGTTGAGATGCCGCAAGCGGCAATTTTAGGGATGGGACCAAACTGTAAGCTCAACTGGAAAAACCCGTAGGCGGACCGCAGGGCAGCTAGTTCCGCAAACTCGTCCCGGCCCCAAGGCCTGCCCCGTCCGCGTGATCCCGTAAGGACTGGGTTACGGCCGAGAGGATCCGCCTCAAAGTCGGCTATTCCATTTCTTCGCCGCTTATTTATCTTCCGGTATATACTCTTGGCGTTGGTTTACTGAGGTTTCCTGACCATGCCTCCGCGGGTCGGGACGGGGCGCACATTCATCCCCTAATTCTTGCGCGACCCGCATGCTGATTTGCTGATTCCGCCAGGGGCGGCGCGGAAAAGGCACCGGGCGTTTCGTCAGGTTCGGCGAAACCGCATCGGAGGAGGTCATACTGTGGATTTAATTGTCGTACGTCTTCTTTTTATCCTCGTAGTTGCGGTGGCATGCTATTTCATTGAGCCGTTCCGCCTGTCCCGGCCGCAGGATGCGGGCGTGGGCGCGCTGGTTGGAGCAGGGATCGTCCTGTTTGAATGGAAGCTGCGGACGGTCAGCCTGAAGCGGCTGATCGGTGCGGCTATCGGGAGCCTCCTCGGCATCTGCGGGGCTTACCTGTTCTCCTTGGTGATTCGCAGCAGCATCCCTGCCGGCAATACCCAAAGTTTCCTGCAAATCCTGGTCATGTTGCTGATGGCCTATGTGGGCCTGATCGTGGGCGCGAGCAAAGGCGACCTGCTGAACCTGGCGGCCCTGGGCGGTATCTTCGGCGGCGAAAAGCAAGGCAAGAAAAGCTATAAGATCCTAGACACCAGCGTCATCATTGACGGTCGAATCGCGGACATCGCCGAAACCGGGTTTCTCGATGGCATCATCGTTACGCCGCAGTTCGTTTTGCGCGAATTGCAACTGGTCGCTGATTCCGCCGATTCATTAAAGCGCAATCGCGGTCGCCGCGGCCTTGACGTCCTGCAGCGCCTGCAGAAAATGGCAACTCTGTCGATCCAGATTGTCGAGGACGATTTCCCCGCCGTGCGCGAGGTTGATCTCAAGCTGATCGAACTAGCCAAAGTCTACGAAGGAAAGATCATTACCAACGACTTCAACCTGAACAAGGTGGCGCAGTTGCAAGGCGTCGAGGTTTTGAACATCAACGAACTGGCCAACTCGCTCAAGCCCATCGTGCTGCCGGGCGAGATCATGAAAGTGTTCATCCTGAAGGAAGGCAAGGAATATAACCAAGGCGTTGCCTATCTGGATGACGGCACCATGGTAGTGGTTGACAACGCGCGCAAGATGATCGGCAAGACCATCGACGTTTCGGTCACCTCGGTGCTGCAGACCACCGCGGGAAAAATGATCTTCGGCAAGTGGGACGAACGAGCGTTTAGCCGAACCAGCGTCGCAGTCCCGCCCACAGCGCCAGTGGTTACAGGTACAGTAGTGCCGGGGCCCGTTGTCCCGAGCGCGCTGGTGGAGACCAAGCCCCAGTCGTAGAGAGGTTGCGGAGGGTATGTGTTGGCCCCGCGGCGCACTCAGCGATATTGACCAGCGATGCATCCGCGTGGATTTGAACTCCCTCTCACGCACCCGTATACTGACACCCCGCGATGAAGGTGATTGTCATAATTCCGGCTGCAGGGCTCGGAACCCGCATGGTCCCTGCGGCAAGTGACAAAGGGAAGCAAACAAAAGCTCCGCCTTCGAAGCAGTTCACCGAACTGGGCGGCACTCCCATTCTCCTCCACACCCTTCGCCGATTTGCCGCAGTCGATGCGGTGAGCGAGATCTGGATCCCGCTGCGAGAAAACGAGATTGCGGCGTTTCGTGCGCGGCTCGAGAGCGAAGCGAAGGACGTGTTGAAGAAGCAGGTGGAAGTTGTGGTAGGAGGCGAACACCGTCAGCAATCGGTACAGAACGCGCTCAATGCGATTACGGCGGCAGCGGATGATATTGTTCTGGTGCACGATGCCGTGCGTCCGTTTGTAACTCGTGAAATCATTCAGGCAGTGATTGAGGCGGCTAAGAAATATGGCGCGGCGATTGCCGGTCTGCCCGCAGTCGACACAGTGAAGCAAGTCGAGCGCACATCCGATGGCGCGTTGATCAAGGCTACGATTCCGCGCGCGGGCATCGTGATGGCGCAGACTCCGCAAGGTTTCCGCTACAGTGTGATCAAGAAAGCTTTCGACGAGGCCTCCGCGGATGGATTCCTTGGCACTGACGAGGCTTCGCTGGTAGAAAGATCAGGGCACGAAGTTGCGGTAGTGATGGGCTCGCCGCGCAATATCAAGATCACCGCGCCAGCCGACATGGAACTGGCAGTGTTCTATTTGAAGACTACAAAGAATTGATGTCAAAGACCCTGGATGCCATCGAATAAGGACCGACGACCAGCAAACAATCCAGCCACACGGATCGGCTACGGATTCGATTCCCACGAATTCCGTTCGGGCATTCCGTTGAAGATCGGCGGCATTTCGCTGGCCCACGACAAAGGACTTGGCGGGCATTCGGATGGCGATGTGCTGCTGCACGCCGTTACCGACGCGTTGCTGGGAGCCGTGGCCGCTCCCGATATCGGAGCGCTGTTTCCGCCATCTGATTCGAGGTGGAAGGGCGCGGACTCGGCGGTCTTTCTGCGCGAAGCGCTGAAGCGCGTGCGAGAGGCGGGATACGGCGTGGCGAACATGGATGCGAGCCTGATTTTGTCGGCGCCCAAGATTGGCCCGCATTCGGCGGCGATTCGCGAGCGTATAGCGCAACTGTTGGGAGTGGGCGTCGATTGCGTCGGGTTAAAGGCGAAGACTCCGGAAGGACTCAATCTGGAGAACGCCGCCATCGCACATGTGGTGGTGCTGCTCGAAAAACGAAGCAGTCCGAAGAAGCCGCGGAAAAAAAACGAGTAGTTACTTTGTTGCAGCCGCTTCGATCAGAGCGCGAAAGATGGCGCGTGAAGGTTCGTCCAGATCCGCGGAACGCTCGGGATGCCATTGCACAGCTAGCACGAAGTGATCAGGAGCGGTTCCTTCCAGGGCTTCGATGATGCCGTCGTCGGGGCAGCGGGCGGAAATGCGTAGTCCGTCGCCGATCCTGTCGGCGGATTGATGATGCGATGAGTTCACCGGGACCACGACTTTGTTTCCCACAGGGTTTTTCCCGTTCAAAATTTCCTCCAGCTTCGAATCCTTTTCAATCTCGACTGCGTGCGCGACCGCGATCTTCTTTCCTGCTTCGTGGTTGACGCGGGTACGCAGGTCTTCGGGCAGAAAGTCCGGGATGTGCTGGATCAGCGATCCGGTGCGGTAGACGTTGAGACTCTGCAGACCGTAGCAGATGCCAAGGACGGGCTTGCGCAGCCTGAAGGCATCTTCTAGAAGAAGGTCGTCGACAGCATCACGGCGAGGATCGGAGATCGCGGTGTGCGGAGAGCGAGTTGCTCCAAACCTGGCGGGATCGACATCGGCTTTGCTGCCGGGCAGGAGCGCTCCATCGCAACGCTCGATGATCTTAATCACTTCGGCGGGCGTCTGGTCGAGCGGGATGCGCACTGGCTCGCCTCCGGCTTGCTCGACGGCGCGCTCGTATTGCGGAATGGCGCGCTCGGCATATTCGCGGTCGAGCGAATGCGGCAGCGGGATGGCGATGAGGGGACGCACGTTAACTGACCCTCGCGATCGCCGCTAACGTTTTTGACTGGCGGTAGTGACGGACTTCCATCGTGAGCGAGAGGACGAAGATGACGCTTCCCGCCACCAAAGCGACGGGCAGTGCGATGTGCCTGTAGGCCACGGTCATATTGGGATTCACGTGGCGCAGGGATGACATGACTACGGTCCCAAGGATGCCTAGCAGCAGGCTGACCGCGAACGAGATGAGCGTGCCGATAAACGTTACCAGCAGAACACGTACCGGAAACGCATACCAGCGGGCGGGTCGTGGCTTCGGCGGCATCTTTCTAGGCTAGCCCGGTAGTGTATAAAAGAGCAAGAATGTCGCAGGCAGCGCCAGCTATTACGCGGAGCCCCGCGGATGTGGTCCGGATGACGCCGGTTTCGCAGGCGGCAAATGGTGTGTGCTATGCCGTGGCGGGAGAGACTTCGATCGGTTCGTTTGACCTGGAGCGGATGATTGCGGCGGTGCCGACCAAGATCGCCTCGGCCCTGAAGCGCAAGGCTTATTATTTCGTGCCGCTCACTGTGACCCACGGGGAAGAGATACTGATTGCGGATCGCTACGATGTGGCACTTAGCGACAATGCGGTATGCCATCGCAACCTGAATCTGGGCGATGCGCAGTGCGTGTTTATCTCTACCCGGCTGATGGACGACAAGTTTTCCGTCGCCTTTGAGTTTTATATCAACGTGGGGCATGCCTTGGTGGAGATTGCCGGCGTTTCCCACGAATTCAGCGAATTGGCGTGGAAGCAGGCGGAGGCCGGGACGCGCGGCGAGACTTCGCTCGATGCCTGGGAAGCCCGCAAGCTGGCCCTGGCGGGCGGTCCGGATGCGGAACGGTTTAAGAACGAATATTTTGAAGCTACATTTTCCGACACCATCTCGATCTATTTGTTGTCTCTGTTCTTGGATGTGGATTATTACGATCTGCGGGAACGGGATTATCCGCTGCTGGCGCCTTCGTCACTGGCCGAGCGTTTGAGAAAAGTGGCGGAGCTGTTTCCCGCGAATGCAGGATTTGAGTTTTCGATACTTTATAAGCGGCGAAGCTAACGTGCGCGGGCACTCCTGCCCGCGAAATCTAGCCAATACAACTCCCTGTATCCTGGCGCAGGCGGTCCGGTCGTTCTGACACAGGAGGCGATCTCCGTCTACAATGATCAAGAACTTAATTTTTTCATCATGATGAGGAGAACGCGATGGAACGCAAGGCTAGCGCGGTTTGGAAGGGCGGACTGAAGGACGGGAAAGGAACGATTTCGGCTCCGGGCGGAGTGCTAAAAGATTCGCAGTATTCATTTACTTCGCGGTTTGAGAACGGGCCAGGAACGAATCCGGAAGAGTTGATTGCGGCGGCGCATGCGGCCTGCTTTTCGATGGCACTATCGGCCCAATTGGGCGGCGCGAATCTGAAACCAGACAGCATCAGCACGAACGTGACGCTGACCATGGAGAAGCAGGATTCGGGGTGGACGATTACATCGAGCCACATCGATGTTGTGGGGAGGGTTCCGGGAGCGGATGCGGCCGCATTTCAGAAATATGCGGAGGCCGCGGAGAAGGGCTGTCCGGTATCGAAGGTGTTGAACGCGAAGATTTCGATGACAGCGAAGCTGGGGTAGGGTTGGCTTCGGTCGGTGTCTCAGACGTGAACTGAGGCACTGCACTCAGACTGTCAGTAAGTTGCATCGATAGTTTGACAGGCGGTGAGTGGCCTGTAAAATAGATAGGTTGATCTTCCTGACACGGCGGCCATGGGGGCCGCCGCTGCATTGCAAGTTCCAGATTGCCATCGTGGCGGAATTGGCAGACGCGCATGGTTCAGGTCCATGTACCGGCAACGGTGTGGGGGTTCGAGTCCCTTCGATGGCACCACAAAAACATTCCTGAGAGATTTGATCTTTCTTTTGGGCGGTACTCTCCTCGTTGTCCCGACCCCGGCGTTCCTGCGCGGGCGTTTCTCCCGTGAAGTAAACTCTTGGCATGCAAAATCTGCTGCGATTTATTTGCTGGAAAAGCTGCGTGCTGGTTGTCTTTACGTTAGGGCTGAGCGGAATGTGCTCGGCGCAGAAGCTGGCGATCACGATGGACGATCTTCCGCTCAACGGAATGCTGCCTCCGGGAGTAACGCGGGCCGAGACTACTAAGAATGTGCTGGCGATTTTGAAAGAGCGGCATGTGCCTCCCGTGTACGGATTCGTGAATGCGAAGAAGCTGGAAGGCAATGCGGATGGTGCAGAGGCGTTGCGATTGTGGGCTGCCGCAGAACCGGTGGGCAATCATGCTTATTCGCATATGGATCTCGAACTGAATCCTCCCGAGGCCTTTCAGCGGGACATCGAAGAAAACGAGCCAGCATTGGAGTTGCTGGCGGCGACGGATAACTGGCACTGGTTGCGTTATCCGTATTTGCACGAGGGAGACACGGTGGAGAAGCGGCGCGCGGTGCGGGCTTATCTGAAGACGCGGGGATACCGAATCGCGCAGGTAAGTCTTGATTGGGAGGACTACTTGTGGAACGGGGCTTATGCGCGTTGCGCGGCAAAGAACGATGCGACCTCGATTGCGTGGCTGCGGTCGAGCTATTTGAATGCGGCCTCAGCGTTTCTAGATTTGGGGCGGCAGCAGGCAAAGTTGATTTACGGACATGACATCAATCACGTCCTGCTCCTGCACCTGGGAGCGTTCAGCAGCACGATCTTGCCGGAGGCGCTGGACCTGATCAAGAAGAAGGGATTCAAGCTAGTGACATTGGAGGAAGCACAGAGCGATGCGGCGTACGAAGGAGATCCGGATGTGGGGTTGCATGACGCGGGCACGTTGCTGGATCAGTGGATGCAGGTGAAGCAGATCAAATATCCGGAACACGCGGAGAAGCCGTATAAGGAGATTGCCGCAATCTGCCAGTAAGAAGTGAAACTTAACTGCAAGGCACGGGCGAAACGCCCGTGCGCCCACACGACCTTCCCGTTATTCTTCGTGATCTAAAGGCTTGCCGTCAGGGCCTACCTGGATTTCGGAACGTTTGCCACTGGTCGTTACTTTTGCTTCGTAGGCCACCAGTTTGTCGTGCTTTGTGATGGACTCCACCGTGCTGAGCTTTCCACTGCCGGCTTTGGCTTGCAGTCCGCTCTGAACCTCGGCGGGCAGAGAAGCGAAATCGACTTGCTCTTCGACTTCAACCACTGCGCCGTCTTTGTCCATCAGGATATCCTTGCTGTGACCGTTCACTAGCAACTCAGCCTCGTAATAGGTCTGGCCGTTTTCCTTTTCCTGATTGAAGCCGCGAACGGTTGCGCCCTGCGTATTTGCGACGACCGTCTTTTCAACGGCGGGCGGCAGCTCGGAGCGCTTGATCTTTCTCTCCTGCTCCTGAGCCCACAAAGAAGAGCCTGATAGAGTGATCACCAACAGGGCGAAGGCAAAGTTGTGCATTGTTCTCACGCTAACCTCCTGTTGAAGCATGCGATAGGGGAGGGCCTGCTTCACGATTAACATTACTCGGGCAAAATGAAAAGAAGCTGAAAGCATCTTCGCGGGCTGGTTTGTACCCTTTCTCTCCGATTCGGAGCTCTCTCCTTCCCGTATAATTCAGGCACTCGATATGCCTGTTTCGCTTGATCAGATTATTCAATCTACGCGCAGGAAGGTAAGCGAGGCCAAGCGTCCGGCCGACCTGCGTGGGCTGGAGCGGCGGGCCGAACTGCATGTGCCCCGCGGGTTTCGGCGGGCGCTGGAGACAAAGAGCAGGGCTGGCGTGGCGGTGATTGCAGAATTGAAGAAGGCCTCGCCATCGAAAGGATTGATCCGGTCGGAGTTTCGCGTCGAGGAATTGGCACGAGAGCTTGAATCGGCGGGAGCGGCGGCGCTTTCGGCGCTGACGGATGAAGAGTTCTTTCAAGGGTCGCTGGAGAATTTGCGGCTGGCGTCGAGAGCAGTGAAAATTCCCTGCCTGCGCAAAGACTTTATTGTTGATGAATTTCAGTTGTTGGAGGCGCGGGCCAATTCGGCGGACGCGGTCCTGCTGATTGTGGCGGCGCTATCGCAGACCGACTTGCAGGCACTGGCGCGGGGCGCTCGCGAGCGCGAGTTGGATATTTTGTGCGAAGTGCACGACGAAGAAGAGTTGCGGCGAGCTCTTGACGCCGGGTGCGATTTGATTGGAGTGAACACCCGCGATCTGCGAACGTTCAAAGTGGACGTGGAGACTGCGTTCCGGCTGGTGGAGAGGCTCCCAAAGAATGTGGTGCGGGTCGCGGAGAGTGGGATTCGGTCGGGAGAGGATATAGCGCGGCTGCGGGCCGCGGGGTATCACGCATTTTTGGTTGGGGAGTCGTTGATGCGCGCGGAGCGGCCAGGGGAGGCCCTGCGCGAGTTAGTCGCGAGCGTCGAGCACCGCGTGCCGAGTGAACAGTGAGCAGTACAGCGCGAGAATTTACCTTTCGCGGACAACTCTGCGTATGACTTGGGTGAAGATTTGTGGGATGACGAATTTGGAGGACGCGCTGACCGCGGTCGAGGCCGGGGCGGATGCGGTGGGATTTGTGTTTTATGAAAAGAGTCCGCGGAACGTCAGCGTTGAGGCGGCGCGGGAGATTGTGGAGAAGTTGCCGGAGGGTGTGGAGAAGGTGGGAGTGTTTGTGAATGAACTTCCTGCGCGAGTTTCCGCAATTGCGGATGAGGCGGGATTGACGGCAGTGCAGTTTCACGGGGATGAACACCAGAATCCGGAGATGTATGCCCTGGATCGGCGAACGTTCCTCTGCATCCCGGCGAACAGGGTTGAAGTCACGTGGCGCAAGAGAGGTAAGGCCATCGGGTCATTCATGGCACTTCCAAAGAATCTGGGAGCGATCATGCTTGACTCGGGTACACCAGGTCAGCGCGGCGGCACCGGCAAGTCCTTTGATTGGCGTGAGGCAAAAGCGTGGGTCGCGGCGATGAACCAACTTCTTCCGATAGCGATCGCGGGAGGTTTGAACATCCAAAATGTCGGAAAGGCGATTGCGATTCTTAAGCCTTGGGGAGTGGATGTGGCTTCAGGCGTCGAGGCTCGGCCGGGGAAGAAAGATCCGGAAAAGGTGCGAGCGTTTGTGAAGGCAGTGCGGGAAGCGGATCGGAAGACTGGTTAGAAAATGGCGACGGTTCCAAAGGCAGTCCAAGTCAAAATCCCCACCCTGCGCAAAGAACGCGCAAGGGTGAGGCACCCGCATTCGAAAAGTTCTGCTATCGAACCAGGACGCTTCGGGGTCTATGGCGGGCGTTATGTCCCTGAGACTTTGATGGCGGCGCTCGAGGAGCTGGAGCGCGAGTATGAGCGTGCGAAGCGCGATCCGAAATTTCAGAAAAGGCTGGAAGAGCTGCTGCGAACTTATGCGGGGCGTCCTACGGCCCTGACGTTTGCGCGGCGGCTGACGCAGAAGCTGGGTGGGGCGAAGATTTATTTGAAGCGCGAAGATCTCCTGCATACCGGGGCGCACAAGATCAATAACTGTCTGGGGCAAGCGCTGCTGGTAGAGCGTATGGGCAAGCGGCGCGTGATCGCGGAGACTGGGGCGGGGCAGCACGGTGTAGCAACTGCGACGGTTTGCGCGCTGTTGGGATTTGAGTGCGTCGTGTACATGGGGACCGAGGACATGCGGCGGCAGGAGTTGAATGTGTTCCGCATGCGGTTGCTGGGAGCGGAAGTGCGCGGGGTGGAATCGGGTTCGCGGACGCTGAAGGATGCGATCAACGAAGCCATGCGCGACTGGGTTACGAATGTGCGGACGACACATTATTTGTTGGGGAGCGTGCTGGGCGCGCATCCGTATCCGACAATGGTGCGCGATTTTCATCGCGTGATTGGGCGTGAGGCGCGGGCGCAGATTCTGAAGGCTGAGGGCAAGCTGCCCGCGGCGGTGATTGCTTGCGTGGGCGGAGGATCTAACGCGATTGGAATTTTTTACGAGTTTATAAAAGCTAAGAGAGTTCGATTGATCGGAGTCGAAGCGGGAGGCCGCGGCGAAGCGCTGGGCGAACATGCTGCCCGGTTCCGGGGAGGTTCGCCGGGAGTCTTGCAAGGAACTTATTCGTATGTGCTGCAGGATTCCGCCGGACAGATTGCGAATACGCACTCGGTTTCGGCGGGACTTGACTATCCCTCGATTGGGCCAGAGCATGCGGCGTTGAGAGATACGGGGCGGGCGGAATATGTTCCGGCATCCGATGCCGAGGCGCTTGAGGCGACCACCGTGCTGGCGCGAACGGAAGGTATTATTCCGGCACTCGAGTCGGCGCATGCGGTGGCGGAAGTTTTGAAGCGCGCGCCGAAGATGAAGAAATCTGACGTCGTGATTGTGAATGTTTCGGGGCGCGGGGATAAGGATATCGGGATTATGCGGGAGAGTTTAAAACTCGATTGACGATTGATAATTTTTTGATTGTTGATTGAATATCTTCGTAGGTCCAATATCGATGGGATTTTCAATCAACAATCTGTAAATCAGCAATTTCTTCCTATGCCTTTATCCTTTTACAAGAAACCGGGCCTCGTGGTGTACGTGACTTGCGGCGATCCGGATCTCGCGACCACGCGAGCGGTGGTGCTGGCTGCGATTGACGCTGGGGCGGATGTGATTGAGTTAGGCGTGCCCTTCAGCGATCCGGTGGCGGATGGGCCGGTGATTCAGCGAGCAAGCGAGCGAGCCCTGAGGCATGGAACTTGTCTCGCGCAGGTGTTGACGTTGGCGGCGGAGGTCAGGCAGCATGCTCAGTCCACGGGGCTGGTGGTGTTTTCGTATTTAAATCCCATTTTGCGGATGGGGATGGAAAAGTTTTGCCTGGTGGCGCGGCATGCCGGGGTGGATGGCGTGCTGGTCACGGATTTGCCGGTGGAAGAGGCAGGCGAATATTTGCGCGCGATGAAGTTGAATGACTTGGCTCCGGTATTTCTTGCGGCGCCGACCAGTCCGGATACGCGGCTGAAGCGGATTGCGGAGGCGTCGCGCGGCTTTGTGTATGCGGTGTCGCGTACCGGAGTTACGGGGGCGCGGCAGCGGTTGGCCGATGACGCGAAAAAGTTGGTGCACCGGTTGCGGCGGGTGACCAAGTTGCCCATTGCGGTCGGTTTTGGGATTTCGAATGCGGAGCAGTTTACGGAAGTCGGAAAGTTTGCGGACGCGGTGGTGGTGGGCAGCGCGATCGTGGAAACCATTGAGCGGAGTCGAGGACGGGAAGCGACCGCTGTCGGAGAGTTTGTGAGGGAGCTGTCAGCTATCTGCTGTCAGCCGTCAGCGAAGATGTCTTGATTGCATGCAGTTGTGGCTGTTGCGTCCACACTCAGGGATACGAATTCACAGTCATGGAAGGGCGGGTTTGCGGAGAGCTGAGAGCGGAAGGCTGAGAGCTTATTCATGGACATCCCGGATTGGCGTAAGAAAATCGACGAGCTTGATCGGCGACTGGTGGAGTTGCTCAGTGAGCGCGCACGGGCCGCGGTGGAGATTGGTCGGCTAAAACGGAATACTAATTTGCCGATTTACGAACCGGAGCGCGAGCGCATTGTGTTTGAGAATGTGCAGCAGATGAATCGAGGTCCGCTGCCCGGGAAGGATCTGGTGCGGATATTTGAACGCATCATGGACGTGATGCGGAATGTACAGAAGGAAGGGATTGGAACAAAGGCGGATGCGGCGAAGGCGGAGACAGAGTTGGATTCGGATGTGAATGATTGAAGGGTAGCTCTCAGCCATTAGCTCTCAGCTTTCAGCCAAACACTGATAGCTGATAGCTGACGGCTAATAGCTGATAGCCGAAGGATTTTTCTTATGATTGTCGCGATGCAGGACATGGCGGATGAGGTACAGATTCA
>JAUTWY010000363.1 GCA_030838305.1 Acidobacteriaceae bacterium | reverse complement strand
GAATCATCTGACCGTTCCCAGTGACGGCGGTGTTGTCGGGTAGAGTGGTGGACCCGTCCATTTTGGCGGTGGAACTGTTCACGCCTGAGCCAGTTCCGTCGGAGACCAGATAGCTGAGCGTCAGAATGTCGGCGTGAGTGTACGGGGTGGCAGTGGGCTGGCTGATCGTTGCCACCGGGGGGGTGTTATCGAGAGTGGTTGTGGTGATGTGCCGAGGCTCCAGCAGGTTGGCAAAACTGTTGGCAGAGTATTGAAAATCGTAGGGTCCATCTGCCAGGCCTGGGCCGGTGAGGTATACATTGACCGAAGTGGCATTCGTCGCGAAATTGGCGTTCGTCCAATGCACCGGGAAAGACGGGAAGGGCGTCGAGCCGTAGGTTGGGAGGATGTCACCTTGCCGGCGGAAGCGGTACTGGAAGCCCTGAGCACTTGTATCAGCGCTCGAAAGCGCGAACGGCGTGGCGGACGAGACGTAACCATTGTAGTGAGGATCGCCGATTTGCAGCGCTCCACTGACGGGCGCCGGCACCGGTTGCACCTCTGCGACACCAAACTCGACGGTGTATTGCAATTCGTCGCAGGTGAGCGGGAGGCTCAGCTTGCATAGGTCTCCCGTATTTGTGGTAGTAAACCGGGGCGGCGCAATCGAACTGCCGGACGTGAGTGCAATCATCCCGCTCGCGGTGTAGTCCAGGGAGAGTATTTTGAGGCCCAAGGTGCCGATGCGGTCATCATTCGCCCGGAAAAGAGTCGCGTACGATTCGGCATCGAAATTACAGCCGTAGTAAGGATCCGGGGAAGAAGGGCAGTAATCGCTGTCGATCTCGTCTGATTCGAAACCGCCTACCCCGATGTTAATGTCGGTTTCCTGTCGAACGCTCACGATCCAAGGGTGCGAGTCGTAGCTGTAACAATCCTCATCCTCATTTCCCGTAAGGGAATTATCGCTGAAGGTTCCGCTGTGATTGCAATCCCCGGTGTTGGCGTCCGAAGCCATACCGCTGATGTAGCGCCACTGCCCTCCAACATTGACGAACACCCGCCAATCTCCGTTGTGCGGGAAAGTCTCGCCGTTTTTTTCGACGATGACCTTATGCAGGCTTACTTGGAAAGTCCGCACCGGCAGTGTTGTCGGCGGAGCCGGCACATTATCCCAGCCCACCAACACGCTTTGGGCAAAGTAGTTGGCACTGGTGCCGGCGAACTTCAGGATGACTCGAACCCGCGTAGGTTGCGCAGGAACGAGGGTCGGGCAACTGGTTTCTGTCTGGTCTGGCGGGGGCGTGTTTGCGTCGATCAGGCAGAGAAGAACGTGATCCTGATCCATCGGCAATGGCACGCAACTGCTGAGATCCGAGCCGCAAGTGTGCTCGGGAATGTAGCTTGATTTGTCCACGATGCGCCATTGTAAGGACGCGTCAGTCGCTGGTGGTGTGACTTTGAATGTCTTTCCAGTCCCAGTAGGATCCAGCGTCGCATAGTCGGTTAGCGGGGGGTAGACGTCGAAAACGTAATTTCTGTCGTTCACCGGGATCCAGGGTCCGGAATGGCCTCCCCAATTATTGCAATCGTCTGGCACGAGATTGCAGATGTCGTTGGCGCCGCCGCCATTGCCACTGATAAAGATGTCTGCCTCGGTGACAGGGACCGCAGTTGGCCCGTAGACTAGACCGTAGGAGTTGACCGGGCTGCCCGTAACCGGCAGCCAGCTGGCTGGTGCGTTCGACTGGGAATTGGAATCCGTTACTGCGGGATGGTTCAGGCGAAACGTCACGAGGGCCCGCGGAGGATGAATTTCCGTCTCGAACTTAACGTAATCCGTAAGGTTCGGGATTAAGTTGTTATTGGGGATACCTTCGACTCCGGTGTGCCCGCAGTCGAAAATCCATCGCCCCTCGGCCCAAACTCGATCCCCGAAGGCCGGCCATGCGAATTGCGGTAGCGCGCCCCACTTCAAGTCATTGTCGTCGTTGACATGCATATCGCTCGCGTTCTCCCACTCGACTTCCATGTCGGTGTGAACGCACACGTCGCTGAGGGTGCCGTCGGGACACTTATCTGTATTCGGCGGGGCCACCTGGCACTGGTTGTTTCCAAAATAGACACCACTGAGGTTTGAACATTCAACCGCAGCGTCGAACTCGGTTCCGCCTAACGTAGCGGTGTAGCCCGGGAACCTCTGCCATGACGACAAAAGGCTCTTGTATGAATCGTCAGGCACGATCTTGGTGGTGAAATCGTGTGTGAAATGGTTCCAGGGAATCTCTTCCTCGGAAACCTCCGCCTTTGCCTGCGAGGCCGAGTCTTCGTCGGGAGGGGGTGGCGCAACGAATCCCTCCAGAATGGTGGGAGGGTTTCTCGGAGGGGGCGTATCCAGCACAATGGGCTTCCACTCGGGAGTAATGCGAGCGATATCGGGAGGGGACTGTTGCGAAAGGTCAACATCGCTGCATGCAGGCCTTCCATTGAACGCGTCCTTGGCGGCGATTTGGGCCATTGCTTGAAACGAAACCGACAGGGTGAGTATGCCCGGTGCAAACACCAGGAGAGATTTCATCAGAGTAGGTCGGAGAGATCGGAGAGGACGCCAGTTTCGCTCTGATGAAGCATCGCGATCAAGACTGCTGTGGGAGCCATTTGATTGGAATCTAAAGAGGCGGGTGAGTAGGGAAAGAACGGTCATGGCGCACTCCTGATGGTATTCGGTTGTTTGATTAGGTGTCGGTTGCAGACGAGAATATCCCAAGTCCCGCGCATCGTGGTGCATTCGGGCTGGATCCTCAATAGCGGCATGTATGTCGCTTCCTTAATTTTTGTGTCGCCCCAATCGATTGAATCGAAGGAAGATGCTGCAATCCGACGGAAGTAAGGTAGAATCTCGTGCACGTGCTTGGTGGTCCCCCCGAGATTTAATCACTAGGCGAAGCGAAGTCGACGCAGTGGTGAGCACAGTGGTTATCGCTGCTCGACGCGCGGGGAGAATTCCTGTGGTCACGCAGCCCGTAAAAATCCAAGATCCGATCCATTTCGGGGATGATGTCGAACTCGATGCCCAAGCCTATAAACTCCGTCGCGCCGGTCGCGTGCTCAAGCTGGAGCGGATTCCGCTCGAGATTCTGCTCCTTCTCATCGAACAGAAGGGACAGATCATTGCGCGTGAGCAGATTGTTGAAAGGGTCTGGGGCAAAGGCGCCTTTCTCGATACCGACAACAGCATCAACAGCGCCATCCGCAAAATCCGCCAGGTACTGAAGGATGATGCCGAGCAACCGCGTTTCATCCAGACCATCACCGGGCAAGGGTATCGTTTTATCGCGCCCGTGCCTGAAGTCGAACAGCGACTGGCGGCAACGGACATCGACGCACCTCAATCGCCTGCTCCTGCGACTTTGCAGACTTGCCTGAAGCGCCCCCGGCGAATGCGGTTTATTTTGGCCGGCGCGCTGTTAATCCTTCTGCTCGCGACGGGTGCCGGGTGGATTTGGTCTCGATCCCGGGCTCAACCGCCGAACGGACGACGGATGCTGGCCGTGCTCCCTTTCCAGAATCTCACCGGGGATTCCTCGCAGGAATATTTCAGCGACGGCCTTACCGAAGAAATGATCACGCAGTTAGGGAAT
>JAUTWY010000343.1 GCA_030838305.1 Acidobacteriaceae bacterium | reverse complement strand
CGATCCACCACAAATCGATCCGTCGTGTAATTGGAGTTTGTCTCCCGATGGTCTGAAACGTGCCATTGTTTGCGATGGAGAGAAAGGAACGATCCGGCTTCGCTCCACCCTTACCGGCGAAACTCGCAAGCTAACCATAAAGGGATGGGACGAATTGGGTAGCATCATCTGGTCGGCGAACGGAAGCCTACTCTTCGCTGTTTGGCAGCATGAATCCGATACTGCCCTACTGAGGGTTACCCTCGATGGCAAGATTTCGCCCCTGCTCCGTTCCAGCGATCCTCAAATTTTGGGAGCGATCCCATCACCGGATGGACGGTCTCTAGCGATAGCGGGAGCGAGCACTACTCGCAATGTGTGGCAGATCGAAGATTTCAGATGATGCCGCCGACTTGCGGACGTGAACTATCCCTCTCGGAAAAACGAACATCTTGTAATCTTCACCCGCTTCGGGCGGTAATTTAGAAGGAATTCTGCTTAAGTTCCAGGTGGGCGCTGCGAATGATACGCTGATTGCAATCCTGTTTCTTTGCGGTGGAATTTTGCTGGTACAGGCCGACCGTGCGCTTATGGCAGTAATCACCAGCAGAGGCCCTGGTGGAAGTGCGGCCAGGTTGCTTTTACCGGCTGCAATCCTGGTTCCGGCGGTGCTTGGCTGGGTTCGTTGGAAGGCGAAGTCGTCTCTGCCCGGCGTCGAAATTGCTCAGGACGAACTGCTGAAGCAAGCGGACGTCGCACTATACGAAACAAAACACAACGGCCGCAATCAGATTCGCGCGTACGCTGCTGCCGAAAGGGTGGTTCCCAGCCCAGGAATCACAAGGAGCGTTTGAAAATATGGCGGAGACGACGAGCCTCAAAAACTGCCGTAAGAATTCCCTCCGGTTTGCCCGCACCCACGGCTGATCAATTGACTCCGAATGGCAGTCAGTCATCCACATTGCACTGGCCTGCTGGGACAAGAATGTCTGGGTTTTCGCTAGCTCGTCAAGCCAGCTTGCGGCAGTTCAAACGATGCTGCTCGGCACCAACTCATTTTCTCAGTTCATCTTTGAAAATCACGCCGCCTTTCATCACGAATTTCACTTTCTGCAGTTCAGTAATGTCTTGAAGCGGGTCGCCGCTCACGGCCACGATGTCTGCCCATTTGCCGGCTTCGACCGTACCAGCTGTTTCGCTCCAGCCGAGCAGCTCAGCGGCGACAGAGGTTCCGGCTCGAATCGCTTGCATCGGGGTCATGCCATTCTGCACGTAATACTCAAATTCTTTGGCCTGGTTGAATGTTTTCCAGTCGAAGCCGCCTGCGTCTGTGCCCAGAGCAATCTTCACTCCCTTCTGCATGGCCTTGGCAAAATTGGCCTGCTGCAGCGCAAAGATCTTCTTGAAAAATTCGGCGGTATCTGCGTGGTCTGTCGGGAAGCTGTGATCGACGGTAAGCGTTGGTACCCAATACACGCCTCTGTGCGCCATTTCGTCCATCAGCTGGTCCGTCAGACCGTCACCGTGCTCGATGGTGTCCACACCCGCGCGCAGAGCAGCGGCAATCCCGTCGCTGCCGATGGCGTGGGCGGCAACTTTCTTCCCCAGACGGTGCGCTTCCTCGACGATGGCCTTGGCTTCTTCCTCGGTGAAATTCACGCTTGAGCGCAACCGACCATCGGCTTCAAAATGCTCACGCCGGTCGGAGTAGTACTTGATCCAGTCCGCTCCGTACATTACTTGTTCGCGCACCCCTTTGCGTGCGCCGTCTACGCCGTCGACGTACTCCACACCCGTAGGCAACCGCAGCTCCCATGAGTAGCCGAGCAGCGGATACATTCCGGTCGGCGACATGGCTCGCGTGGCCACCTGCATGCGCGGCCCGGGCACTTCTGCATTGGCAATCGCCTTCTTGACGTCTACATCCGCGTACATCGCTCCTTCGGTCTCCAGGTCGCGCATCGCAGTGAACCCGTGCGAGAGCGCGATCTGTGCGTTGCGCGCCGCGAGAATCGCACGGTACGGGATTGACTGCTTCAGCAGTTGGGCGTCGTATTCCTCGGACGAGGCGTCGCCTTGCACGAGCACGTGCGTGTGCACGTCGATGAACCCCGGCAACACCGTTGCATTCGCCAGGTCCACCACGTCAACGCCAGGAGGCGCGTTCCCCCCGGCAGTAACGGATACAATCTTGTCTTTTTCGATCAGGATGAGCGGGTTTTGCAGCGGCTTCTCGCTCTTGCCATCTATCAATTTTGCAGCACGGATCGCAATCAGCGTCGGTGCCTGCCCAGCAGCTAGGCTAGAAAACAAGAGAAATGACGCAAGCAAGGCAAGAATCCTGCGCATGGGAGGTCTCCTTCTTATCGGCGCAAGTCTATCAGGGCCCCCGTTCTGGGTGGGTGGGGTACCGTCCGAATGGCGCCGAATTCGCGCCGCGATAAGCAGAAGGTCGTACGGAGGGACACGTTCGTGCCGCCGTCACGCTGAGGAGAGAATGGCATTTTTACCTTGCGGGGAAAGATCAGCG
>JAUTWY010000333.1 GCA_030838305.1 Acidobacteriaceae bacterium | reverse complement strand
CCTCGATATTTTCACCCGCCTGATCACCGACTACGGCACTGAGTTCGACCGTGTGCCACCAGGATACAAGGGCAAGTTATACGCGGAAGTGGTCTCGCGCACATTTACGGTTGCCGTTCGAGCCGGGATGAGGCTCAGCCAGTTGCGGTTTGTACAAGGGAGTCCAGTCGCCGGCGACCGCACCATCAAGGGATTGGATCAAGAGGAATCGTTGGTCTACATGGACGACGAGGATAGCCCGGTGAAAGCACGTCTTCACCGCGGCTTGAGAATCACAGTCAATCTGGAAGGCGCAGAAGCAGGCGAGATCATTGCCTACAAGGCTAAGCGCTATGCTCCGGCGATCGAATTGGACCGCATCGACTATTATCCGACGGAAGAGTTCTGGGAAGTTCGACATCAAACCGCGACTAAGAATCTGATTCTCGAGCCCGACGATTTTTATATTCTTGCCTCCCGGGAAAGAGTTCGGGTTCCTCCGGAGTTCGCTGCGGAAATGGTTCCCTTCGATCCTTCGGACGGGGAGTTCCGGATTCACTATGCCGGATTCTTCGATCCCGGTTTCGGATATGGGTCGAGCGATATTAAAGGGACACGCGCAGTGCTCGAGGTTCGAGCTCACGAGGTTCCATTCCTGATCGAGCACGGGCAGCTCGTCGGCCGCCTGAACTACATGCCGCTCTTATGCCGCCCCGAAAAGATTTATGGCACGAACATAGGGTCGTCCTACCAGCATCAGGCGCTCACCTTGAGCAAGCAGTTCCGTAAGAGCTGACGTACCACCCACGCTTGCCAACTTTCCATGCCGCATTGCACACTGAAAGCATGGGAATTGAGAACCGAGAACTAAGAACTGAGAACGGCCCATGAGGGTTATGGCGCGATTCATAGCGGCGGCTACCGATGCTGCCCACTTCCCTGCTCCCAGCCTACCGGAGGTTGCCTTCCTTGGCCGCTCGAACGTGGGCAAGTCCAGCGTGATCAATACGCTGGTGGAGACCAAACTGGCGCGCACAAGTTCCACGCCGGGGCGCACGCGCAGCATCAATTTTTTTGAAGTCCGGTGGCCGGGAAAGCCGCGTCCAGAGGTCATCTTTGCCGACCTGCCGGGCTACGGTTATGCCAAGCTTTCGCGCGAGATTTCACAGGAGTGGCCCAAGTTTATCGAGCCTTATCTCAACGAGCGGCCAACTCTGGCGTTATGCCTAGCGCTGGTGGATGTGAACGTTCCTCCGCAGGAGAGCGATCGGCAATTATTGGATTTTTTGAATGCGTCGAGACGCGATTTCATGCTGATCGCAACCAAAAGCGACCGGCTCTCGAACAATCAACTGCGCAATGCGTTGAAGGGACTGGCAGAGGCATACCCGACGGCGACGGTAATTCCCTTCTCTGCGAAAACCCGGACTGGGCGGGATGAAGTGTGGAACAAGATTCGGCAGTCGGCGGCAACGTTCCCCGCAACCATGTCCCAATTTTGAACTTCTACCGTAAACGGAAGCCAGGCGTAGCGAACCCGGGGCGCCGCGCTGCTGGCGATCACAAAGTTTTTTGAGGACGCGCATGTCCTGGGGAGGGAGGAGTCTTTGAGGATTTTGCGGAAGAGCCAGGGGTAGGGGCGGTTCTCAGTTCTCAGTTACTGTGGTTTTGCTAGCTACGCCGGCTTCTGCTCAGGATATTCGCGCTGATTGTTATCATTAAGACCTATGGCCCTTTACTTGATAACAGGTATTGGCGGGTTTATTGGATCGTCGCTGGCGCGGGAATTGCTGCAGCGCGGCGAGCAGGTTCGCGGAGTAGACAATTTTTCAACTGGCAAGCGAGACAATGTTGCGCAAATCGTGGGACAGATTGACTGTCGCGAGGCAGACATCCTCGATCTCGAGGCCATGAAATCAGCATGCGCCGGGGCCGACTATGTTTTGCATCAGGCCGCCATCCCTTCCGTGCCTAAATCTGTGCTGGATCCCATCGGAAGCAATCGGGCGAATGTAGATGGCACAGTAAACGTGCTGGTCGCCGCGCGCGACGCCAAAGTGAAGCGGGTGGTTTATGCGGCGTCGTCATCGGCCTATGGCGATACTCCGACGCTGCCCAAGCACGAGCGCATGATGCCAGATCCGATCTCGCCTTACGCGGTGGCTAAGCTGGCCAGTGAGCATTATTTGACTTCGTTTTACCGCTGCTACGGATTGGAGACAGTAGCTCTGCGCTACTTCAATATTTTTGGTCCGCGGCAGGATCCTTCGTCGCCTTACTCCGGCGTGCTGGCGAAGTTCATCACCCAGATGCTAAGCGGAAAACAGCCCACGATGTTTGGCGACGGCGAACAAAGCCGTGACTTCACCTACATCGATAATGCCGTGGAAGCCAATCTGCTGGCCTGTAAAGCTCCGGCCGCGCAAGTGGCGGGCAAGGTTTTCAACGTGGCTACCGGCCAGCGTGTCACGCTGAATGAAACGTTCAGACTTCTCCAAAAACTTACCTCGTATTCCGGTAGTCCCCTCTTTGGCGAGGAACGCGGAGGTGATATCAAGCATTCCCTCGCTGACATTTCCCTAGCGGAAAAGCATCTCGGCTACAAACCCAAAGTGAATTTCGAAGACGGCCTGAAGCGAACCGTTGATTGGTATCGCAATTCGCGTCCTTAATAGATCTGGTAGCGCCGGCCTCTGCCCGGCTGTCCCGCGGGACGTCCCTCCCGCGGATTCTCGAAGCCTCGTTACGTTGGTGATCTACGTTGGCATTACCGATGTGGGTAGAGTGGAGGCATGACACTTTCATCGATGGTAGTTTCGCGCGACTGGCAGGAGATCAGCGTTCTGGAATGCATTCTGGGTGGTTTGCACATCGATGTTGCCGTCGAGGGTGAACCGCAGCGGGCTCTCGCCCGGCTCACAAAATCCAAAGTAGACGCGTTGATTGTTGACTGTGACCTCAATGGCACGGGGCAGTTCTTTCGTGAACTGCAACGGGAGGCGCCGCGTGCGAGCACGGTGCCGCTGGTGATCATGGGCGCCACGCAAGGCAGGCGCGACATGGAGGAGACCGGCGCGATGTTTGCCTTCGAGAAGCCAATTTCCGTGGAACAGGCGGTGCACACGCTCTCCGCCGCACGCAACATGATTCTTGACGGACGCTTACGCTATCACCGTGCCGGCGTCGAAGTACCCGTGACCCTGCGCGGTCGCACCCAAAAAAAGGCTGGGGGACATCTCATCAATCTGAGCCAGGGTGGACTGCAGGTTCGCGTCGACGACGGCTTCGATGTGAATGAGGCGTCGCGAATATCCTTTGCGCTGCCCGGGACGGATTTGGGAGTGCACGCTCAAGTCGAAGTGGCTTGGTCGGACAACCGCGGAAATGTCGGCATACGCTTCGTGAAGATGGCATCGCAAATGAAAAGCACCCTGCGGCTTTGGCTGGCGCAGCAGTACTTCGCGAACTAGTGAGAAGCAGTTCTCAGTTCTCAGTTCTCAGTTCTCAGACTTGCGGTTAGCGGAAGCGGTCTACGCCTTCAGCTTCCACTTTCTCTTCTATCGCCGATGCGGTTGCCGCCAACCGGGCCCCGAGGCTTGGTCGTCTAAACACTGCGAACACGGCCCAGTAGGCCGCGGCGATTAAGCCTCCTGCGGCCACAGCTGCGCTTAGACTGAGAGGCCACTCCGGAAGCTCGTGAGCGATGGAGAGAAAAATAACCGCAAACAGCAATAGCGCGGCGGTTACGACGAGACTATCCACCAGCCAAGCCAGGCTGCGCGCCGAAATCGGACGGTAGAGCCAGCTTAGCTGCGCACCGGCTTCATTCACTGCATCCGCAGAATCATTTTTGCTCTGCCGCAGCGGAACTCGCGGCTCTTCCCGTCTGGTAAAGGCAGGTTCCAGCCTGATCGCGGGGCGCGGTGTAGAGGATAGAGTGAGCCCGTCGTTCTCCTCACAAGAGGTTCCTGGAATGATTGGGGTGACCGGAGCTTCGAAAATCGATCCAGAATGAGTAGCCTCGCGGGCCACGGCATCGAGCAGGTTCGAGAATATCCACTGATTAATTTGATAGCGGACACGTGGAGGCAAATCAACGAACCGGATCCCGCACTGCCCGCTGGGGTTGGACCAACTGACTTGCCCGTAAGCTTCCACGCGCAAGCGAGGAAACCTCAATTCAAAGCGCAGCCGGATCCGCTGTTGCACTCGGGGCGCTGCGACCGCCTGAAGCGCTACGCCTTCGTGGTTCAGGTTGCGGATAATGCCGCCATTGGCCTCATCAAGAGTGACGTAGGTCAAGGTGCGTAGTTCATGCCGATAGTGGCTGCGTGGCTGCCGCGCGGGAAATGTTGCAAACTGCATATTCTCCGCCAAGAATCACTAGGACGGAAACCTTTTTTCAAATTCTATTCTGACAGATGCGGGCTGACAGTATCTTGGTTGGTTCTCGATGTGAACGTCAATTTTGTTTCTCAACTTGCCTGCATGCAGGTATGTCTTCGTGATCAGAGTTAGATGGGAAAGTTCCCTGCCTCGCACGGAGCCTCGCGCAACTTCGCGACACGGCTTTGAATCTGGAAAGTGCCGAGGATGTCTTACCAAAGACCATGGCCGCTAGGGCAGTGCCCAGGCTTGCAACTGGCACAAAACCCGGTTAACTTACTATTAAACCCGGTGAAAAGCCGGAGCCAGACGGATCTGCGCTCGGGGGCGCGGGAAATGCGGACCGGCTACGCCAAGTAGTCAATTGACAGGGGCTGCGCAGCTTGGCCACACTCGAATAGAGCGGAATTGGAGTGCCCGGCAAGTTAATGGCATCAACTCCCACCAAACCGACAATGGAAGACAGCGCCGGATTGAGCGCGCCCGCAGCGCCATCGTGGCCGGCGGAGCAGAGTCAGTTTGCTGCTGTTCAAGAAGCTTTTCATGCACGGCGAGAGTTGCGTCCCGCGGGTGGCGATGCGCTCCAGGCGTTGTTGGCATTTTCGGCAATGCATCAGCAGGTGCGGCAGCGGCGCGCGCTGGCCTCGCGGCTCAACGGATTTGACACGATTCCACGCACTTCGGAGTCCGCAGCGACAAAGTCCGTAGCCACTGAGTTTGAGGCCGAAGAGCGATTTCTTCTCAACGAAGTACTGCAGTTGGTTGCGGAACGGGCCATCGCCATCACCGGCGCGGATGGACTAGGAATCGCTCTCGCGGAAAATAACGAGATTGTTTTGCGGGCTTCCGCGGGAACGATCAAGCCCGATGTTGGGGCGCGCATTCAGCGGGATTCCGCCTTCTCGGGAGCGTGCTTCCGCACGGCGCAGATTATCCGCTGCGACGATACCGAAACCGATGATCGCGTCAACCTCTACGCCTGCCGGCAACTCGGCGCGCGCTCCATGGTAGCGGTGCCGCTGTGCGGACGACGGCGCGTGATCGGGCTGCTGGAAGCGTTTTCTGCCGAGCCTTTCGGATTCAACGACAGCGACATGGGCAGCCTCGAACTTCTGGCGGAGCTGATTCTCGCAGCTCTCAAGCCAGAGGACGAAGACCGCTTCGCCGCATCCGCGCAGGTAGCCGAAGCAGAATTAACGGCTCCCGCTGTACCTGCAGCATCGTCTGCGATTGAAGATTCTTCTACCCACAAGGTCGCCCCAAGCGTCCCTGTCGCGCCTGCGTCAGTTGAGGTTAAAGCTTCAATGGTACCGGCAGCGAGCAAGGCTCCGAGCTTCGTGCCGCCTCCCGCGTTGGTCGCCAGAGCTGAAGCGGGGCGCGCAGGCGATGCGGACGTTCCGAAAATTGAGCCCGCAACTTTGCCCTCGGCTGGCCAATATCCAGGCATGTTCTTAGTGTTAGCCCTGATCGTGGTCGCTACGTTGTTAGCCGGCGGAGTCTGGTGGAAACTGAAGAATGCGCAACTCGGCAAGGCTCTGGTTCTACCGGAACCCATAACAACGCCGGTCCCCAAACAGCCCGGTTCTTCGACGAGTTCGTCTCCAGACGATTCGTCTTCGGTCAACTCCTCGAATACCAGCGTCGATACGAAACCGAATTCAGCGATTGATTCCAGCACTGCGGCGGATCTGAATTTCCCGGCCGCGCCGGGAAGCGGAAGCGCCACGCCGCAGGAAATCTCGAAGATGCCGCATGTCACCGGAATTCGGCACTGGTCTTCCTCCGATTCCAGTACCGTCGTACTCGATCTTGAAGATCAGGTGCAGTATGAGGCGCATCGCCTCAGCGCTCCCGACCGGATTTATTTTGATTTGCACGATACCTCTCTCACTTCTGAAATCGCAGGGAAGACCATCGATGTTGGTGACGGCTTGCTGGCGCGGGTGCGGGTGGCGCAGCCCGTCTCCGGTTTGACGCGTGTGGTGCTCGAGACCAAGGGTACCTCGAACTATTCCGTCAGCCTGGAGCCAAACCCTTACCGTCTGGTGGTGCAGGTACGCAAGCCGGGGGCGGAAGCGAAGGCTCCAATCGAGCTTTTCCCGGAGGTCGAGCGGAAGAAGTTGGCCATCGTGATTCCTCCCGCAACTCGCGAGGACTTGCAACTGCGTGCGCGAGTGCCGAAGATGCGCATCGTCGTCGATGCGGGCCATGGCGGCTGGGATTTGGGCACTGTGGGCAAGCGTGGCTTGCTGGAGAAAGATCTGGTGCTCGAGATTGCGCAAAGATTGGGCAAGCTGCTGGAAAGCCGTCTCGGCGCGGAAGTGATCCTCACGCGCAACGATGACAACTACATCCCTCTCGACGAGCGCGCGGGGATAGCAAATCAGTCGCAGGCGGATTTGTTTGTCTCGGTGCATGCGAACTACAGCGACCTGCCCTCGGCGCGTGGCGTGGAGACTTACTACACGAACCTGTTTTCGGCGCCTAGTGCGAAAGACCTCGAGACTCGCGATCAGGGCACCAGGAACCAGAGTGCGGCAGTACTTACGCCGACTGAGCTCCACGACAAAATTGAACAATCGCGGAGGCTGGCGGCCAGCGTGCAACGCTCGCTCTACGGAACTTTGTCCGCGCAAAATCCTGGCCTGCGCGACCGCGGCGTGAAAGCAGCATCCTACGTCGTCCTTACCGAGACTGCGATGCCCGGCATTCTGGCGGAAGTTTCGTTCGTCAGCAGCCCCGCCGACGAGCAGAAGCTGCGCAGCGACGGATACCGCGAACAGATCGCCGAAGCGCTCTACAAAGGCATCGCGCGGTACGCGGCCGGATCGCGCAGCGTGAAACTGGCCAGCGCTGCGAAATAGTAGTGAGTACCTAAACCGTAGCCTGCATCCAGAACTTCAGTTGGGCGGTCTTGATGTTTCCGCTGGCATCGAAATACCAGTTGAGCCACTCATCCGGCGTTGATTTCAGGTGAGCGTCGATGTTTTTCGCGCCCTTTCATACGGCCCAGCGCCAGGAAAAGTGGTCATACACATCCAGCACGTGGGTGGCGTAAGCCATCGCGAGCTTCTTGTTGCCTTGAATCATCACCATGTTTTCATCGTTGTTGTAGGAAGCCTGGTAACCTAGGTTGTGGCTTCCGGCCACGACCACGCAATCATCAGCTTTGGGTGCTGAGGGCGCGAGCCTACTTACGCTGATGGATTTCCTCTCGATTGAAGCGCCAGCCCTGAGAGTCGCTCGAATTCGAGACGCTCCTTGATGGAGGTAGGGATGCTTCGACTGCGCGGTGCGGATCGCTTCGCGATCCTCACCGCTCCGCTCAGCATGACAAGGCGATCAGTTCCCGGTTGGGACGCCGCCGTATTTTTGCAGCCACTTTAGCTCTTCGCGGACTTTAATTTTGCCGTGCCAGGGATTTTTCCCCAGGGGATGGCCTTCGCCAGGGAAGATTAGCAGTTTGTTGGGAACTCCCAGCGAATAGAGCGCGTGTTCGAGCAAATAATCTTCGAGCACGGCGACGCGGATGTCGTTGGCGCCTCCGACCATGTGCGTGGGCGTTTTGACTTTGTCGATTTGGAAGATGGCGGCTTCGTCGTGGTAGCGCTGCTGGGCTTCCCATGGACGTCCGCCGAGGAAGTAGGCATCGTCGAAAGTGGTATCGTCGTTGCCCCAGTTGCCGACGTGCTCCACCGCTCCCGCGCCGGTGACCGCGGCCTTGAAGCGCGTGGTTTGCGTGATCAGCCAATTGGTCATGTAGCCGCCATAGCTGTAGCCGCCGACCGCGAGATGTTCGGGTTCGGCAATGCCATCTTTCACCAGCGCCTCGACGCCCTCGAGAATGTCTTTTCCTGGACGCGAGACGATTTGAGGAACGATCTGTGCGAGGAATTTGTCGCCGTATCCAGAGGACCCGCGGTAGTTGGGCTCGAAGACCAGCCAACCGTTGGTGGCGGCGAGCGCGGACCACTGGTACCAATCGGCGGCGAAGTGGTTGCCGTCGGCGTCGGCGGGACCACCGTGAATGAACGTGAACATGGGCAGATGCTTAACTTCAAATTTGCCCGGAGGATAAATCAGCATGCCTTCAACCATGGTGCCGTCGTCGGCTTTCCAGCGGTAAGGCTTGCCTTGCGGGAGTTCACGCTCGGCGAAGAGATGGTTGAGGGAAGTGATCGGTCGAGCCTGGTCAAGTTTGTCGGCGCTCTCCGCTAAATAAACTTCCGTCGCTTTCTGCAAAGACGAGTAGACAAATGCAATGCGGGGAGAATGCGTGGTGGTGGATAGAGTCTCGTACGTGCCGTCCCAGCCGCTGAGTTTGCGCAAGGATTGTCCGGGTTTCGTCACAGAGTATGCGGCGACTTCGGTTCCAAGACGCGCCGCGGCCAGTACGCCATCGGCCGTAACAGCATAGTGGTCAACCGGACCAATGAAATCTTTGCTCCACTGCTCGACGCCGTTCGTGTTGCTGTCGGGCTTTGCCGTGTCGACCCAGTACAGATGTGGCTGAAGGTCGCGATAGGGGCCGGCGACATCGCCGACTTCGACGGTGAAGAACAGATGGCGATTGTCGTTGGCCCAGCGGGGGCGGACTTCGGCGGCTTGGTTGTGTGTGAGTTGGTGGGGCTGGACTAGCGGATTTTTGTCGGCGGTTGCGGGCGAGTCGCCAGCTACCCCAGGTGCCAGGTCGATGGAATAGAGTTCGATGTCTTCGTACTTTTCCTGGCGCTGGTTTACGGCGGTGGTTACGAAGGCGAGCTTGCTGCCGTCGGGCGATGTTACCAGGCCGTCGACGCGAAGGGGCGACGTGGCAATGGGGCGCGCGTTGGGTGTGAGGTCGGATTCTTTGTCGGCGTCGCTCGCTTCTTTCGCGGGAGCGGCGTCGTGACGTGAGAGGGCGGTAGCCACCTTAAGCGCGAAGATGGTGTCGCCACGCTCCGCGGTGCGATATTGCACCACGTCTTTCCATTGTTTCTTGTATTCGTCTTTTTGCGACTTGGTCCAGGGATTGCGCGTGGCGAAATAGATTGTGTGCGAATCGGCCGACCAGGAGAATGTGTGAACTTCTTCCTGGCCTTGTGTGAGGGGAATGGCTTCGCCGCCGGAAGGGGAGATTAAATAAATCTGGCTGGTCTCGCCTTTGTCATCTTTGTCGTCAGCAGAGTCGGAGTCCTTCTCGGAAGAAGACTTGCGTTCGGAGAGGAAGGCGATCCAGCGGCCATCGGGCGACCATTTGGGATCGACATCATGACCTGACTGCGTGAGTTGGATCAGCGATCCGCCTTTGCCATCGTCGTGGTACAGCCAGAGATCGGTGCGGAAGATTTGCTGGTCCCAGTCAGCGCGATCGGTTTCGATCACAACCGAGTTTCCATCGGGCGACAGAGCAACGCTTGAGTAGCTCACGGCATTGAAGAATTCGTCGAGGGTGAGCTTGGGTTTGTTGTCCGCAAAGACCAGCGATGCGAGACCGAGAAAGGCGAACAACCACAAAAGATGTTTTGGGATTTTCATAGGCCCTTGGTGGGAACAAGGTTTATACAACGACGGGTTTGTCATATGCAACTTCCTCAAATTCTTAGACACAGGGGGCGCAGGGGTTCACTGGGTAAGACTCACTGCGCGGGTTCTGCATTTTTTAGGGCTTCGTCAAGGGGTTGGGCGCTGTGGGCGGCAGCTTCCACGACGCGCCATCCGTCATCATAGCTGCGGAAGCTTGCAAGGGAACGGTAATGAGCGTCGCTGGAGTACATCACGGCGCCAACTTCGTTCAAAGGGATCCATCGCCAGGTGAATTCGACGTCGGCAAGGTTCCCCTGTTTGACGATGCCGGTGATGGCGATCAGTTCACGTCGGGCAGCGGGAATGCTGAAGGATTGCTTTTCCGCATCGCCGGGCGCGAGCAAAGCTTGAACAGTATCGACGCCTGTAGGTGTCAGGGTTGCGTTCCAACATGGTGGCGCCACTGCGGGAGGACACCTGGCAACCACGCCAGAAATCCAGCCGCGATGTTGCAGGGCAAGATACTGGGGCGCAAGGTAGTCCTGATTGGAAATGATGCCAGTAGTCAATTCAAATTGCCGTGTGGCGCGAAACGTGGAGGAACTCGCAATCAGATCAGCAGCCAGGCGGCGAGTGAGAAAGTCGCGGGGCGAGCAGGACGAGAGCAGCAATAGCCCAACGGCACACAGAACGAGGCTTGATGGCTTCCGCATGCGCAAACAGAAAAGTTTCACTGATTCTGGATTGTAAACAAAAGCGACCGTTGGCGCGGCGAGAAAGGATGGGAGGCAATCTGGCCTTCGAACCGAGGAGACCAGCGGCCGGGAATCGCAGTCGCGCACTGGGGGCAACGGCCATCCGGAGTGAGGCGATAGTTTTTAATCAGGTATCCGTAACGTTCGATCAAAATCTCCTGGCATCGCGGGCAGCGAGTGTTTTCCCAATGGCCTACTCTGCCAGGGAGATTGCCCGCATAGATGTAGCGCAGGCCGGCTTTGCGGCCGATTTCGACGGCGCGCAGGAGATCGTCAGCACGGGTGTCGCGGGGATCGGTCATTTTGTAGTCGCCGTGAAAGCCGGTGACGTGCCAGGGAATGTCCGGCGAGATGTCCGCCAGAAATTCTGCCAGGCGGCGAAGTTCGTCGGGAGAGTCGTTGAAGCCGGGAATGAGTAGCGTGACAATCTCGAGCCAGAGACCCATAGCGTGAATGCGGCGGATGCTGTCGAGGATGGGGCCGATGCGCCCGCCGAGTTCGTGATAGTGACGGTCGTCAAAACTTTTGAGATCGACTTTGTATAGATCGAGCCAGGGGCGGAGATATTCGAGAACCTGCGGCGTGCCGTTGCCATTGGAAACGAATCCTGTAATAAGTCCGGCGGCTTTGGCTTCCTTGAAAACAGCGACTGCCCACTCGCTGGTGATGAGCGGCTCATTGTACGTACTGACTAGAATCTTCGCGCCTTGGGCGAGCGCCTCGCGCACCAGATGTTCGGGCGAAGCTTGCTGCGGAGGCGAGACCGCGCTGGGATCGCGCAACGCTTGCGACGTCACCCAGTTCTGACAGTACGAGCAGTGAAGATCGCAGCCCATCATGCCGAAGCTGTAGGCAAGAGCTCCGGGATAGGCGTGAAAAAATGGCTTCTTCTCGACCGGATCGCATTGAGTTCCGGCAGTGTATCCCCAGGGAACGTAGAGCGTGCCGCCGCGGTTGTAGCGGACTTTGCAGACGCCGGGCTGGCCTTCGGGAATAGGGCAGCAGTGTCCGCAGGCGAAGCAGCGCAGCCGATGGTTGTCGAGTTTTTCGTAAAGACGGGGATCGGCTTCGCGGACTCGCTCGTCGAGAATACTGCGGAGGGTGGACACGGAATGCCTCTGGTTCTATTTTAACGCTGCGAAGATGGGGCTTGTATGGGTAGTCCTGCTTAGCTTGCCGTGGCTGAAATGGTGGCTGTCGAGCTTCGCTCGACTGGACAGCCGAGGGCGGCGGTCCCCCCATGGGCATCTTGGGTTCCCACATGAGCATCTTGGGCTGCAGTCTAGCGGCCCGGTCTGGGCTTGGTGTGCGAGTCGTGCTGCTGATACCAGATGTCGGCTTGCTGCTCGATTGCGGCCGCCTGGCTGCGGGTCATGCCATTGGCCAGGACTTTGGCCAGATCCTTGCCACCTTCCTGGCCGCCGGCGCGAGCCAGCACAGCCCAGAAATAGGCTTTTTTCACATCCTTAGGAACACCATGACCGCCCCAGTAAAGCAGGCTTAGCTTGTATTGGGCGGGCACGCTGCCATCTTCAGCAGCTTTGGTGAACCACCAGGCGGCCTGGCCCTCATTCTGGCTGAATGCCTGTTTGTCATCGCCTTGCGCGTAAAGGAGACCCAGAGCATTTTCGGCCGCCGGGTTAGAGTGCTTCGCCAGTTCGCGAAGCTGTTCGATCTTGGGGGAATCGACTGACGACGTTTGGGACGGTGATTGCGAAGCCTCAGTGGGAGCTTGGGTAGAAGCCAGAACTGTTTGCTCGCCATTCCGCTGGCGAGCGTGCAGCTTTTCCTGGATCCATGGCGCAAGGATGAAGCCAAGCACGAGTGCGATCGTGGCTGCCACCCAGTAAAGCAGATAAAGGTGGGCACGAGGCAATCGGATGCCGCCAACCTTGTCCTCAGCGGAAGAAGCATTCTGCTTCGGCGTGTCCTGGTCGGGGTGGTTGGCGAAAAGAATGCTGCCGGGGGCCGAAGAAAATTGCTTGGCAACGGCAGGGGATGGACCTGAAAAGTCGTCGGTGCGCGGGGTGCGTGAAGCACGATTGACAGCAGAAGCGATGGTTTCCGCAAAACGTTGCAAGGTAGAGCTATCGCTCTCTCCGAAAGCCTTGGGCCGTGCGGAGAAAACCTCGAGCAACCCGATCACTTTTTCGCCCGAACGTATAGGAGCCGCAAGTATAGACCGGATACCAAGAGCGCGGCAGCTTTGACGATCTACGCGCTCATCGGTTTCGGTATCATCGCAGCGCAACCGTCTGGCTGTTCGTACACACTCGCCTGAAAAACCTGTACCCACTTGCAAAATTGCTCCCACAGGGGGGGCGCTTGATCCGGCGCTGGCCCGGCAGGCCATGGTGCTCGCGTCGTCACTGTTACCTGCCAGCGCAATGGCCGCTCCCGAGGCGCGAAGTAAGGAATGAGAGCGGAGAGCGATCAGAGAAAGAATCGCTTCCAAGTCATTCCCCATGGACTCGGCTTCCCTCTGTACTGCGGAGGCGGCATCGAGCGTGTCGCTATAGTTTGGCCGGAGCGGGGACAGCGTGGATGTGGTGGACGGAGCCGCCGACGAGGCTGCGGCATTGGCGGCCCCAGCCATCGCATTGAGGAAGAGCCACTCCCGTAAGCGGTAACGCGCGGCCTCGGGCAACTCCGGAAACTTCAGTCCGACTCGCCCGGCGGCGTTTGACCAAACTACGGTGGCGGTGGCGGAAAGCTGTTCACTCGATTCCGCAAGATCCAGGCACAACTCAACCTGCTGGTTAATTTGCTTGGGGGAGGGACACTGGATCGCAACCCCGTCCTCGCTGATATCGAGGACCTCATAGAGATCGAGCATCTCATTCCGGGAAGCGCCTGCGAAACTGGCATAAGCGGGCGCATGCACTTTCTGGCGCACACTACGACGGCGGTTGGAGATATCGGGTCGAGGCGACTGGACGATTGCAGACATGGGGGAGCCCGGATCGAAGTCTTGTACATCTTAACCTGAGTTCGTGGAAAAAGCGCAGGAAGAATTACCCGAATGTTCGTACCGGACCGGCCCATCCGCCGGTTCCTGGCAACGCTTCCCAGCAAGCCCTAGCAACCCCTGCCAACGCAAACTTAATCTAATTTCCAGAACGAATCTCGCGAGATACACAAAGGTGCATCCATGGCCAGGCAGCAGGACGCTTCTATCCAGTTGAAAAGGCTGGCGATTGCCGCGGCGATACTAATCGCCGCCGCGACCCCAGCAACGGGGTCTCTTGGCGGCGACGCAGCTTCGGTGCAGGCGGACCAAGTCCACATGCAGGGCAGCCGGCGGACCATGGTTGCGAAATCCTACACCGTACACGAGATTCAAGCGGCCACCGGGACGGTAGTGAGAGAGTTTGTCTCATCTGAAGGGAAGGTGTTCGGCGTGGCCTGGCAAGGTCCGTGGCCGCCCGACATGCGGCAAGTGCTGGGAAGTTATTTCGATCAATTTGTTCAAGCCGCACGGTCACGAGGCGGCGCGCGCATGGGACGAAGGCCCCTGGTGATTAATCAGCCCGGGCTGGTCGTGCAAACTGGCGGTCACATGCGAGCCTTTGCCGGCAGGGCCTATGTTCCGGAGATGCTGCCGTCTGGCGTCGGTGCCGAGAATATCCAATGACAGACTTCAGGAAACTTCTTATTGCAGTAACGGGAGTGACATGCGCTTTTTCTGTCGGTTGTGGAGGCGGAAGCAGCACTTCTACGAAGACCAACACGGTGGCAAGTTCCGGTCAGAACGTAGCACCGATTGCGGTGAATGCCGGTCCAGCAGGTAACTACGCAAATGGGGCTTTCGCAAGCGTAACTGTCTGCGTCCCAGGAAGCTCGACTTGTCAAACGATCGACGGCGTATTGGTGGATACGGGCTCTTCGGGCCTGCGGATTCTTTCCTCCGCGCTGACCCTCGCATTGCCGCAGCAGAATACGCCCGGAGGAAATCCAGTAGTTGAGTGCCTCCCCTTCCTGGGGTCCTATACGTGGGGTCCGGTGCAAACTGCGGATGTGAAGATGGCCGGGGAGAAGGCCAATGCGGTCCCCATTCAAGTGCTGAGCGACACGGATTTCACAGTTGCCGACGAGTGCAAAGGTTTTGGAGTGCCTTCAGCCGACACGCTGGACACCTTGGGTGCAAACGGCATTCTTGGAATCGGCTCCTTTCTACAAGACTGTGGCGGCGCCTGCGTGCAGAACGGTTCTTCTAACCCCGGCTTCTACTATGAGTGCCCAACCTCATCAAGTTGCTCTCCAACCGGCGAGGCGTCAGCCCAGCAGGTGCAAAATCCAGTTGCGTTATTTTCTTCGGACAACAATGGAGTAATCATCGAGTTCCCGGCGGTCTCGGCTCCGGCGCCAACCGTCAGCGGTTCGCTAGTTTTCGGCATTGGAACGCAGTCAAATAATGCGCTCGGCGGAGCCACGGTTTACACCGTCGACGGAGCGACAGCGTCCTTCACAAGTTCGTACAAAGGAGTGTCCTACCCCAACAGCTTCATTGACAGCGGCTCAAACGGTTATTTCTTTCTGGACAGCAACATCACCAGCCTCGCGGACTGCTCGGTGGATCA
>JAUTWY010000319.1 GCA_030838305.1 Acidobacteriaceae bacterium | reverse complement strand
CATTCGCAAAGCGCTGCTCCTCACGCGCATCACCAAAATCATCAGGCAGCGCGCAACCAAACCACCCCCCCATCTTCGCGCCCCCGCGCCGATGCACCCCCGCCAACGGCGTCTCGATTGTTGCTTCAACGTTCCGCATCGCCAATTCCTTACTCAAGTCCCAAAGCCTCACCTATAGTTTAGCAAACCGCCGCTACACGCTCTGCGCAGCGCAAAAAAGCCCAACTTCTCAAATGCTATACTCGATCAGTCGAGAAAAATCACATGACTGAATCACAACCCGCGAAAGCCAAGGAAACGGCACGCCGCGAACTAATCCACCTCACCATTCCCGTAGGCATGCTGCAATGCAATTGCGCCATCATCGGCGACCCCCTCACTCGCGAAGCCCTCGTCATCGACCCCGGCGACGAAGTAACCCGCATCACAGATTTACTCGCCCGCCACAAGCTCACCGTGAAAGCCATCGTCAGCACTCACGCGCACATAGATCACGTCGGCGGCCTCAGCAAATTGCATCAAATCACCGGCGCCCCGGTCCTCATGCACCAGGAAGATTTGCCACTCTATCAAGCCATGGAAATGCAAGCCTCGTTCCTCGGCGTGCCCGCTCCCGAAATCACCAGCATCGACAACTTGCTGAAAGAAGGCGACACCCTCCGCTGGGGCGACTGCCAGGCTCGCATCATCCACACCCCCGGCCACACCCCAGGCAGCGTCTGCCTTTATGTCCCGCAAGAGGCAGGCGCCGTCACACTAATCGCGCCGCAACTCATCGCCGGCGACACTCTTTTCGCCGGCAGCATCGGTCGCACAGATTTATGGGGCGGCTCCATGCCCCAAATCATGGACTCCCTCCGAAGCAAGCTCCTGCAACTCCCCGACACCACCATCGTCTACCCCGGCCACGGCCCCGCCACCACCATAGCCAAAGAACGCCACACCAATCCCTTCCTCATCGCTTAACGCTATTCCTCTTGGAATGATTGCGTTTTGTTGGCAGTGCGTCGATTTTCGATTACTGCTTTAATCTGTATTCCAATTCTTCCCCGTGCCTACCGTCGGCCGGTTATTGTTGGAAACCGATCCTGTGCAGTATGTCGGTGAAACGGGGATCTGAATGCAGGTCGTCGTAGATGTGATCAGCGTTCAGCCAGATCAACTTCGGGGAGCGTTCGTTGATTGCTCTTCTGAGATTTCCGACGGCTGCGTCTTTATCGCTTAGCCCAACATTGATCATAGCCATTAAAGTTTGATCGACAAATTGCCGTTGTGAACGTGCTTCTAGTTCGCGCAGTGTTCTTCGCGCAGCAGATGTGTCGCCCGTCCGGGCATCGGCACGAGCGAGCATAGCAAGCAAGAAAGAATCGTCGGGGTTCTCCGCCAGCGCGGCGCGATATTCTTCCCGGGCTTTGGCAAAATCTTGTTGTTGCTCATAAGCAAATCCTAGTCCGCTGTGCGCCATCGAAAAGTTCGACTCGATCTCCAACGTTTTGCGGAACTGCAGGATAGCGTCGCTTGGTCGGCGCGCAAAGGAATAGGCATATCCCAAATCGACCCCACTGATAAGGCTTAGAGGATCGAGTTGCAAACCTTCCTTCATAACAGCGATACTGCTCGGCAAGTCTCCGCTAATTTCGAAGCAATATGCTTCCAGGTTGTAAATGCGAGTGAAGTTTGGATTCAACTCCTTGGCTCGCACTAATTCTTTCCGCACCGCCGGCAAATCCCAATCGAAAAATAGATGAATGGCAGCCAAGGCAACATGGGCTTCGACAAGCGAATCGTCGAGATTTAGCGCTTTCGCCACAGCTTCTTTAGCCTTCGGAAACTCTTCCGTTGGCCTGCCAAATAGATTGGCAAAAACGATGTGTGCGTCGGCCAGTCCCGCGTACGCGGGCGCATAATTGGGGTCGTTCTGGATGGAGAGCTGGAAGTACTCCATGGATTTCAGCACGGCCTCGCGCGTGAATTTATTCCAGAAATAGCGGCCTTCTAGATAAGCATCCAGCGCCTGGGGATTAACCGCACGGGCCGAATGAAGATGAGACTGCTCTTGCGGTGTGATTCGTACTCGAATCTCATTGGCGATAGCCTGTGCGACTTGGGACTGCATGGTGAAAATATCGCGAATGTCTCCGTCAAACGTTCTCGCCCAAATCTGAGTGTCAGTGGACGCACGAATCACCTGCGCCCTGATGCGAACTTGATTCCCGGATCGTTCTACGGAGCCTTCGACAAAGGCGTCGACATTTAATTCATGGGCAATTTCAGCAAGCGGCTTGTGCGTGCCTTTGTAGTGCATCGAGGAAGTCTGTGACGTTACACGTAAAGCGCTCAGTTGCCCAAGCTCCGTAATCAACGAGTCGGTCATGCCGTCGGTGAAATATTCTTGCTCCCTATCTGTCGGACCATCGAACGGAAGAACCGCCAGTCTGTTGATTTCCGGACCACTAGCGCTCGAGCGACGCCGATTCAGACTTCCGGCACCGATCGCCAGCAGCGCGAAAAACAGAAGTACAGAAGCAATGAGCAACGAGCGTCGTGAGTTCGGCGTTGGCGCTGCCTGCGGAACAGCGGCAATCGTCGGTGCGAAATATTCGACCGGGCTGACGAACCGGTACCCCCGTCGCGGCAACGTTTCGATGTAACGTGGGGAGGCTGCAGAATCGCCGACCACCTGGCGAAGTCTTTTGATCGACGTGTTCACGCCGTGTTCAAAATCGACGAAGGTATCGGCAGGCCATAAACGCTCCCGAAGTTCTTCTCGAGTAACCAACTCATTGGGCCGCTCGACGAGGATGGCCAGGATTTTGAAGGCCTGTCCTGAAAGCTTCAGCTTCAGCCCTCGTTTTCGCAGCTCGCGGGTGTGCAAATCGATCTCAAAAGGACCGAAGCGGACTTTCGAAACCGTGGAATTATGGGGCACGGAGCCTATGGGGACTTTTAAGCAGTCTACCACCGTTGCTGGATTTCTACGGCTTGTCATTTGTATTTAGCACGCGATTGCTGATGCCAATAATTGGATTGTTTACCTCCACTTACGCTTACAGTTAATTCTCACCCTGAACTTACCTGCACTCTATTGACCTCTGCATCGCTCTGGCCCAAAGCTTCACCGCGCCCAATTGAACCACGGAGGTTAAGGAGAAACAATGAAACGTTCTTGTTCTATTCTGCAGTCGCAAGGTCCGCGATGGTTGTTATTGATGGGTCTCATGGTTCTGCCTCAGGTTGCCCGTGCTCAGTGGAAGGCCACCGTCGGAGCGGAAAACCGCTCCATGGGTCATCAAGCGCTTGCTTTTCTTCCCAATGAAATCTGGATTCACGCCGGTGATAACGTCACCTGGACGTTCAATTCGGTCGAAATTCATACCGTGACATTTCTCGAACTCGCGCAGGTACGTTTGCCGTTTGATGTCGGTTGCCCGGGGTTTGCTTCGGGCGAAACTGGCAGCTTCGATGGCTCAACATGTCTCTCAACTGCGCCGCTAACCAAAGGACAAAAGTTTACCGTCGCATTCCCGGCTATCGGCAACTTTAAACTGGTATGCCTGGTCCACCAGAATATGACCGGTGTCATTCATGTGCTGAGTGTTGGTGAGCGACTTCCACATTGGCAGGACTTTTATGATGATGAGGCAGCTCAACAGCTTAAGGCGCTCTTGTCTGATGACGATCTTGATCGCGAGCAGGCACAAATTGCCGCTGATCATGACGATCGGAACACTAATTCTGTAATGGTTGGCATGGGCGAAGTGACCGCCAACGGAGGAGGCTCACGAACCTTCTCGGTGATGCGCTTCATGGATGCAGCGAAAACGATTCATGCCGGCGACACCGTCGAGTGGACCAATTTAGACCCCGCAACTCCACATACCATCACATTTGGTGTTGAACCGATGAATCCGGTATTCCCAGTGAACGCAATCTTGGACCCGGACGGAGCGCTGCATGGCACGATCAGTTCGGCAGCAGACAGCGTACACTCAGGGCTGGTCCTCGCTACCCCGCAAGACCAAATGTTTCTTCCGACGCCAACTCTGACTGTCACCCGATTTCGAGTGACCTTCACTCACGCTGGTGTGTTTCCCTATATCTGCGCCCTTCACGATGGCCTCGGAATGAAAGGAAAGATAACCGTCCTTCCCTAGAGGACCCTTCGTGGTCGTAAAGGCTATGAGCATCAGCTTGGGAAGTCGACTCCTGCTTCGATTCAAGTAGTAGGCTTCCCATGCAGACTCTAGACAACTTCCATTCTTTCACTTCGCAGAAATATTTAATCCTCGCCAACTTCCTTCTTCTTGCGCAATTCTTCCATCACCGATTGCAACAATTCCTTCGCGTGCGTCAACTCCATCGAAATAATCCGCAAGTCCATCGCCGGCACCGTTGG
>JAUTWY010000317.1 GCA_030838305.1 Acidobacteriaceae bacterium | reverse complement strand
AGTTGGATGTAATCGATGCCATGACTCGTGGCTTCGGCGATCTTGTCGAGGAGGCGCTGGCGGCGGGTGTGCTCGTCGCCGGGAAACGCGAGACGGTCGGTGATGTAGTAGAGGAGCAAGCTCTCAGGCTCTCAGTTTAAGGAACTAAGGAGACTACGCGCAGGCTTGGGGTCGTCGAAAAAACCTTAAACTCAGGGGCCACCGGGGATCATAGGGTAAGTCTCGGGATTCCTCCGTCTTCAGTTCGATTACGGTCTGGTCTTGGCGATCTCGGGAAGGACTTCTTTTTCTTTTTTAGGTGGACCTCCGAGATGGTGTTCGGTCAATCCATCGCGGAGGAAGGTGAATGCGTCTTCCGGCGTGTCGACGAACTTGAACAGGTTTAGGTCCTCGGGAGAGACGGTGCCGGCGTCGACGAAAGCCTGGAAGTTCATGATGCGATGCCAGTATTCGCTGCCATAAATTACAACGAGAATTTTCTTGGCCAGTTTGTCGGTCTGAGCCAGGGTGAGAATTTCGAAAAGTTCGTCGATCGTGCCGAAGCCACCGGGAAAAATTACCAGCGCTTTGGCGAGATAGGCGAACCAGAACTTACGCATGAAGAAGTAGTGAAATTCGAAGTTGAGCGAAGGGGTGATGTACGAATTAGGATTCTGCTCGAAGGGAAGATTGATGTTGAGGCCGATGCTCTTGCCTCCGGCTTCGTGGGCGCCAAGGTTGGCGGCTTCCATGATGCCGGGACCCCCGCCAGTGGTGACGACGAAGCGACGGCGGCGCGCGGGAATCTGAATCGACCACTGGGTGAGAAGATGAGCCAGGCGGCGCGCGTCTTCGTAGTAGCGGGCCATTTCGACGGCGGCGAGAGCGCGCTTCACTTCTTTCTCTTGTTGCGCCGTGGGCGCCTTGGAGATGTTTTTCTGCGCCGTGGCTAGGGTCTTCTGGGCGGCGCCGCTTCCCTCGAAGCGCGCGGAGCCGAAGAAAACCACTGTATCTTGAATCTGTTCGCGGCGGAAGCGGGATAGCGGCTCCTGATACTCGGCAAGGATGCGGAGGATGCGTCCGTCGGGGCTGTTGAGGAAGGGATCGTTCTTGTATGCCAGAGGGGCGGGCTTGAGCTTATCGGTCATCTATAGACTCACGTTGCGAAACGCAAAGTTCGGAAAGGCGACGTTCTAAAACAAAACTCTGTCTGATCCGGAAGCCCCTTCGCGAGCGGGCTGTCCGAACAGCCTGGCACTATTGGTGTTCGTGGTAATGAAGGGCTTCCCAGAAGCCGATCCAGATATCGAGCAATCCCAAGCCGCTGCACAGGCCGCGAAAAAAACCGGTCGAGATCAAAGTGCGCAGCCATGGATACGAGAGAAGCAGATAATTATCAGTCCACTCGGGGGTCCAGGGCAGGATGACGAGCAGGACCCCGGCGACTGCGCTAATGAGCACGAAAAGGAAGACGGAAGTGCGGTGCAGCCAGAGTTGCAACGGCTGCCGCGCGATTGCCGGGGAGTCCAGTACCGTGGTCCCAGTGGGTTGGGTTGGCGTAGGCTGAGCCGACACGGCGGCAACCTCATCGAACGGCAATTTGGGGTCACGAGTCACTTGAGGCTCCGCGTCAGTGGAGCCGAAGTGATTCGAACACGGACTACCGAGCCGTCACAGACGGGGGGATGAAAATAAGGGATAAGACCCATCCGCCTATTTTACGACTTCAGAGGCTTGATGCGCTCGGCTACGTCGCGATAATCGATATTGCGGCCGTAGACTTCCATAAAGTGCTTGAGAGCGGCAGGTCTGTCTCCGGCGGCCTCATATGCGGAGGCCAGTTCATAGTGGAGAGCGGTACGCGTTTCTTCGTCGATGCCCGCCGAGTTCAGAGCCTTCTGGTACCAGCGAATAGCCGCATCCGGCATGGACTTGTCGAGAAAGCATTGCGCCAGCCAGGTATAAGCTTGCATGGCTTGCGGGAAGGGATGACCGCGATCGACAGCCTGGCAGGTCTTCTGCAATTCCCCGATAGCTTCGTCAAGCAAGCCCATTTCGCGGAATGCGATGCCAAGGTTGTAGTGAGTTTCAGGATCTTCTTCGGTAGTGGCAGCGCCGGCTTCGAGATCGTGCTTCAGCTCGCCGAACATTTCCGCTAGATCGACACCGGCGTCCTCGCCAAAGAGGGAAGCCTTGGCTGTGGCGGATGGGCCAGGGATCACTGAGGATTGTGGTCTTGCGACCGCAGGAGGTACCTGAGATGCCGCTCGGTGTGGGACAGCGGGAGCACCAGAAGACGCAGCGGCGGCTGCAGCATTAGTTGCGACCGAAGCGCTCGCAGCGGCGGCAGGCACGGGTCGATGCTGGGCTGGAGGTGGGGCGGCCGGAGTAGCAATCTGAGCTGTGGGCTGAGGCTCAGGAACCGGGGCATCCTTGAGGAAGTCGTCACCCAAAGACGCTTCAATATCCGCAACAAACTCGCCCATTGGCTGCGCTTGGGCTACGCCGAAAGTAGTGGGTGCGGCGTTCCCGATGGGTTCGAGTTCGGGCCGTTCGTGATGCGCTGGTTTAGAAGTCGCCGAGGCGCGTTCGACCGCGGGCTCGGGTTCGTGGGGGACTGCTCCAGGAAGAAAATTCTCGCCCAGAGAAGATTCCAGGTCGGAAACGAACTCTTGCAGCACGCCCGGCTCCTCGCTGACAGGAGCGTCGCTCGCCGCATGCTTAACCACGGTCGGCTTGGAAGCAGATTCGGGCGGAGCGTGCGTTTCCATCACGGGAACTGGCGGTTCCACAGGAGCTGCTTCCACAACTGCCGGGGCGTCATCGCCAGCAGGAAGCTCGTCAACCGTGAATTCCGGAGCAGGCTCATCAATGGTGAATTCGGGAGCGGCTTCGACGGTGGTAACTTTTTCCTCCGCGGGGGCGGCCTGCGAAGCGGCTTCCATTTCAGATCGAAGGGCGTTCAGTGTCGCTTCGTCGATGGTCAGCGATTGAACTCTTGCGAAAGCCGCCGAAGCTTGCTCGGGCATGCCATGCTCGATGTAGAAACGGAACTCTTCAATGGTCTCAGCGGTCTTCTGTGAATCACCTGTGGCATCAGTGACTTCGACTTCTTCTGCGACGGGGGGCATGTCGGCTTCGATCGTGATCGAATCGTCCCACTCCGAGAGATCAATCTCTGCGGGCGCAGCCGGAAGTTCCGCGACAGTTGAAGGCTCGTGGTTTTGGTCCTGTTGATCGGCGACGACCGCGAATTCGGATTCTTCCGAGGGCTGGGGCGGAGCAGCGGGCCAGGGAGCCGGGGGCACAGCCGCGACTGAAATGTTCGCCGCAGCGGATTCTGCGGGAGAAAGGGCTGGCTCAATGACGGAAGCGGCGGCGGAGGCCGAGCGATCCTCGTATCGATCCGCAAGTTCGGCGTAACGCGTGGCCTCTTCGGGGTATCCTGCTTCCGAGTAGATATTCTGTAGCGTGCGGCAGCACACACCAGCCTCGGCGAAACGAGCCGCACGGGTGTGCAGGGCGGCAAGACGCTGGTTCAAACGGAGATCGGTGGGCGCCTGCGGCAGCGCGGCCATGAGCGGGCCAAGAGCCTTGGCCGGCATGTTATAGGAAATGAAAAGCTCAGCGTCGGTGAGCGCGGACCGAATGGTGAGGGCTACGGCATCCGAATAGTGCTGGTGGATCGCAGGAGCGGTCGCTTCGAGCTCGTCGACGATGATGGCCGCCTCATCCGCGGAAATGAACTTTGCCGCCGAGGGTCCACCGAGCTGGCTGACCACCTGCTGGTAATTATCCATGTGCAGTGGGTTGCCGGGCTCCATCGTGGCGAGTTTTTGATAGAGATCGCGAGCCCGTGGCAAGGCGCCTGCCTGCACCGAGGCGTGGGCTAGCAACTCGATAACTTCGCTGATGTGCGTAGTATCTCCAGCTTTCTGGAAGAGGGCCAGAAGCTTCTCGAGCGAGGCAGAATTGTCGCGAACGTGCCCGATCACGGCATGAAGATTTTTCAGAACCTTGGCCGGATCTTCGGACAGCAGGCGGTCGGCGTGCTGATCATAGACCTGCAGCGCGTTCTCGTACTGTCCGGCTTGCATCAGAGCATCGGCGAAGATGGAAATCGCGATGAGGTCGTTGTGAACAGACTGGAGCTTGTTGGCCAGAGTGCCGGCATCGGAGAGCCGCCCCGTCTTCAGGTAAGCCTTCAGTAAATCGCGCAGACCCTCGGGATTGGAATCGAGATTAGAGACTTTCTGAAACGACTCGATGGCCGCATCAGCATCGCCAGCCTCAAGCAAATTACGGCCCTGAATGAGTAGTGCATAGCTGTTACCAGGGTCCAGCGTGAGCATGCGCTGCAAGACTTCTTCGGCACCGTTCAGGTTGCCTTTGGCGCGCAAGGTCTCAGCAGCGGCCGAGAAAATCTGCCAAGCGTCGTTCTTCTTGCCCAGGCGAATGTAAACTTCCGCCAGGCGAACACGCATGGTGGTGTTTTCCGGGTCCATTTCCAGAATCTTCTGGAAAATGCGGACGGCATTATCCAGTTCACCGGATTTCAGGAATTCTTCTGCGACCTGCAGATATTGCGAGCGGGCATCATTGAAGAGTCCCTGCTGGGTGTACAGCTCGGCCAGCTTCAGCACTCCCTCAAGCGAAGGCTTGAGCTTGCTGATTTTCTTGTACATGGCGATGGCCTTGACCGTGAACCCCTGATTGGCATAGGCATCGCCGACACTTTTGAAACATTCCGTGGCTTTATCGATTTCACCAAGGCGCGAGTAGAGATCGCCCACCGTGTTGGTGACGGTCAGGTCCGTGCGATCAGCCTTGAGGATTTTTTCGTACTCAGCGATGGCATTTTGCATCTTGCCCTGCTGGACATACTTCTCCGCAGCGTTGAGCACCTTTTGTTTGTTGAACCCGAAACCGAACGCCATATGAGTACGGACTCCAGACCCTGGGGTGAACCTTCTGCAAAAAAAGAACCCGACGACGGCCCCGTGGGGAGTGCGGCCCGCGGGAATGTCATGTGGCCAAATTCCCTTTAAGGGATGGCCGGTCGGACAAGGCAATTGTACGGCTGGAGGGGTGGAATCGTGTGGTTACCAAGGGTTACCAAAAGGGAGTGTACGAACGGGTTACTAAGGGAATCAACGATGGAAGCGGTGTGTCACCCTAGGATTCGCCGTATAGAAGATGAGACAACGCTAGTATGAATGGGTTATTTGGCGACAAGAGGCAAACGTGTACGCTTCCCATGCGAAATTTTCAGAACCCCAAGAGTAAGACAAGGACAATCGCGATCATGACCTGGATTCGAACCATACCGATGTCAGAGGCTGACGAGAAGCTGCGGTGGGCGGTGGAGGCACAGCGGAGCCTATATCCCAAGGAGTATGGCGATCCTGTGCATCCGGACGAGTCGGGAGGGTCCTCGATTGTGGGGGCGCACACGTTGCTGCCGGAGGCACTTTATCATTCGTTCGCCACCTTTGGAGCGCTGATGGCGCCGGACTTGCCGCTGACCCGGCGGCAGCACGAAATGATCACGACCATGGTATCGGTGACGAATCGGTGCAGGTATTGAATCGAGTCGCACGCAGAGTTTCTGCGTAGAGTGACGCTGGACGAGAAGCTGGTGCAGGCACTGGAAAAGGACTACAAGACCGCGCCTATCACGCCGCAGGAACGGGTGATGGTGGACTATGTGGTCCAGGTGACCAAGGATGCTACGAAAGTTCAGAAGGAAGATATCAGAGGGCTGCGGGCCGCGGGATTTGACGATCGCGGGATTTTGCAGATCACGATGATTGCGGCTTGGTTTAATTCGATCAATCGTGTGGCGGATGCGCTGGGAGTGGGTAGGGAAATAAATCCCACCAGCCAGCAGTCAGCGACTGAGCCGGGTTAGCGAGTCCGGACAGTGTCTTATTTCCATTTACGAAAGCCCTTTTCTCGGTCGATGGCAGTTGTTCTCTTCTACTACTAAACTTGCCTGAGAGGCTTCCAGCTTATTTCTGTGCCTCCCCGATGCTTCATCCATGGCCGAATCGTTAGCAGAGTTCTTTCTGACGAACTTTAAGGCGCACTGCGAGGAGCGTGCGTACGGGCAGCGGCGCGGATACCGCATGGAGTGGCGCACGTACGGGGAGGTTCTGGAGATGGCGAATCGGTTTTGCTGGGAACTGGAGGCGCGAGGGATCGGCAAGGGCGAGCCGGTGATGCTGTGGGCCGAAAACTGCGCGGAGTGGGTTGCGGCGTTTTTTGGATGCGCGATGCGTGGCGCGATCGTTGTTCCAATGGACGAAGGGGCATCGGCGGATTTCGCGAAGCGGGTGGCGCGGCAGGTCGGGGCTGGACTTTGGGTGTGTTCGCGAAGGAACTCGAGGCAGTGCGCCAATTCAGACGGCACGGCCACTCCACTGTTTGTTCTTGATGACTTATCGAAGCGGTTTGGCAATTCGCCAAGCCCTCCTGTTTCTCCTGCCGCGCTTGGCTGCAGTGACACTATGCAAATCGTATTTACTTCCGGGACTACGGCTGAGCCCAAGGGCGTGGTCATTACGCATGGCAATGTTCTGGCCAACATCGCTCCGCTGGAACGGGAGATGCTGCGGTATTTGAAGTATGAGCGATGGGTGCATCCTGTGCGGTTCTTGAATTTGCTGCCGCTGAGTCATGTCTTCGGGCAATTTCTGGGAATGTTTCTTCCGCCGCTGCTGGGCGGGACGGTGATTTTTCAGGAAGAGCTGAAGCCTTCGGAGATTGTAAGCACGATTCGAAGAGAGAGAGCGTCGGTGTTGGTGACTGTGCCTAGGGTGTTGCAGTCGTTGAAGCAGAAGGTTGAGCGCGACCTCGAAGATATTGGGAAGGCCGAAGAGTTTCGACGGCGGTTCCGCGCAGCCGAAGGGAGGCATTTCCTGCGCCGATGGTGGATGTTTCGCGCGATTCGCCGGAAGTTTGGGTGGAAGTTCTGGGCGTTCATTTGCGGCGGCGCAGCGCTGGATAGGGAGACCGAAGAATTCTGGGACCGCCTGGGCTATGCCGCGATTCAGGGATACGGAATGACGGAGACGACGTCGCTGATCAGCGTGAATCATCCTTTCAAGCTGGGGAAAGGATCGATTGGAAAGGTGCTGCCCGGGAGGGAAGTGAAGCTGGCTGAAGACGGCGAGATCCTGATTCGCGGTGGCGGAGTGGCGGCGTATTGGAGGGGAGGCCGGCGCGAGGAAGTTGTCGACCGGATTACAGATAAAGACGGCTGGTACGGCACCGGAGATGTGGGCGCCCTGGACGAGGCCGGAAATCTTTATTTCAAGGGCCGTAAGAAAGAAGTGATCGTAACGCCTGCCGGACTGAATATTTATCCGGAAGATCTGGAGGCAGCCTTGCGGCTTCAGCTGGGAGTGAAAGATTGTGTCGTGGTCGGGATTGAGCGTGGGGGAAATGCGGAGCCGTGTGCGGTCTTGATCACGGACGATGCCACCAGAGTGGAAACGTTAGTGGAGCGTGCGAACCAGTCCCTGGCGGAATTCCAGCGCATGAGGATGTGGGTGCGGTGGCCGCAGCAAGACTTTCCGCGCACCGGCACGCAGAAGCCGCGGCGTAACCTGATTGCTGAATTCGCGGCAAGGCAGATTCTGCAAGCCGGGAGGGAAGACGTTGTGAATGAGAGTCCCGTGGCGCAATTGATCGGCCGTATTACGGGGCGGAGCGCTGCTGGGCTGGACTCTGAGGCGTCGCTCGATTCTGATTTTGGGCTGAGTTCGCTGGATCGCGTGGAACTGGTCAGTGCGCTCGAGGATCGGTATCAAGTTGATCTGAGCGAGACGCGTTTCAGCGCGGCGCGGAGTGTGGGCGATGTAGAAAGGATGTTGGGCGGAGAGCCGCGGCCGCGCGTGGAGTATCACTATCCGCGTTGGGTGTTGCGCTGGCCGGTAACGGGGGTGCGATGGCTGGCACATTATTTGCTGCTGAGGCCGGCCATGATTCTGCTGGGCTGGCCGCGGATTCAGGGACGGGAAAATCTGCGAGGCTGCAACGGGCCGCTGTTGGTGGTCTGCAATCATATTGCTGGGGTGGATGTTGGATTCGTACAGACGGCATTACCCGCGCGACTGCGGCGTCGGATCGCAACCGCGACTGGCGGCGAGGCCTTGGAAGCCCTGCGCACGCCTGCTCCTGGCAGAGGTTGGTTTGGCAGAATCTACGATCGGACGCAGTGGGTGCTGGGAGTTTCTTTGCTGAACCTGTTTCCGCTGCCGCGCGAGGCTGGCTTCCGGCAGAGCTTCGCCTACGCCGGTGCGGCCGTGGACCAGGGATACAGCGTGCTGGTCTTTCCCGAAGGGCGGCACACAGTGGATGGCAACATCAACCCGTTTCGCGCCGGGATTGGGTTGTTGGCGAATAATCTAGGCATTCCAGTATTACCCATGCGGATCGTGGGATTGTTTGAACTGAAGCAAGCAGGAAAAAAAACCGCCCCTCCGGGCACGATTCAGGTGCGTATCGGGAAGCCGATAAACTTTGCGGTTGGCAGCGATGCTGGAGAGATTGCTCGGAAGTTGCAGCGCGCGGTCGAAGGTTTGTAGAAGATCGCGCCAAGTACTTCGCGAACAGCCGCGTCCGACAGAAACGCCCCAGGTCACGAAAGTCAGAAGAAAAAACGGCGCCGGGATTGCAGCAATCCCGGGCGCCAGTTCTAAGGCGACCAGCAACTAGTTAATGACTACGGCGATGGCGGCAGATGGAATGCCATTCGCCACGACTTCAAGCGTGCTCGCACCAAGTCCGATGGCGCCCGGAATGTCAAACTGTGCAGACACCGATTTCGCTCCGGTGGCCACGCCCATCGTGCTGAACTTATGGGTCCGGGTATACACCACTCTGCCGGTCGTGCTGTTGGTGATCCGCACCAAGGGCCAGTTCGTGGCGCTTTGGTTGTCATCGCCATAGGCAGCGCACTGCGACAAGCCGTTGAACTGAGTGCCCGTGATCACGTTGTTTACAGTGCCATGAGTGAGGGTGGAAGCCACGCTAGTGACGGTGGGCTGCCACGCAGCCTGGTAGGTGCCGCTGGGGGTGTAGATTTCAACGCTCGAGGAGAAGTCGGTGAACATAACCTGACCCGTCGGCAGGCAGACCACGTTTCCAACGTAGGAACTATCCGAGGGCGCGAGCGGGGGAGCCGTAGTGAGGTTCATGGTAGTGCCATCCCACTCGTAGAACTTGCTACCGGTTCCGAAGATTCCCGGGCTGGTGTCAAGAAGCACGTTGCCATTGGGTAACAATGCCGCGGGGCCGTCCGCGATGTCGAGACCAGGCGCAAAGTCTGGTCCGGCCGTCCAGGTGGCATTGGCGGTGTGATAAATCGCTGTATGGCCGGTGCCGCAGCCGTTCGCTCCAGTCCAGATAACGGTTCCGTCGGGACGCAGGACGGAAGGGCCCACCTCGTAGGAGGCACCAGTGGATCCGCCGCAGGAGTCCCAGAGTTGTTTGATGGTGCTTCCCGCGCTCGCCCAGGTACCCGTGCTGGGCGTATAGATCTCGGAGTTAGTGCCGGAGGGATTGTAAGCGAAGACATAGGCATCCACGGTGAGCACCTTGCCGCTGGGCAGCAAGGTCCAGCCTTCTTCGTCATTGACGTCGAACTTTCCCGCCCCGGTGCTGGTCCAGGTGACGGGGCTGAGGCTGGATAGAATGGCCTGCTGAACGGTGCAACAATTCGCCAGCATCATTTTGCCGTTGGGTAGCACGACGCTTTGTGCATCGCCCACGGTGGACCAGCCTGCGGGCGCTGCCAAAGATGTCCAGGTATTGGTGTGCGGGTTATAGATCGCGCCGAGGGTGGTCCAAACCGCGCTGCCGTTGTTATATTCACCGCCAATGATCACAACCTGGCCGGAGGGTAGAACCTCTGAAGCAAAATAGAGTGGATTGTAGCCCGCCGGCGCGCTGCCCGCGTTCACCCAATGTCCATTGATGTAACTGCCGGTGCTGTCGGGAACCAGGCGGTACCAATTATCAGTATGGGTCGTGAAGAAGAAACTGTTTACCAGGACGGAGCCATCGGTGAGCAGCATCATGTGAGCAACCGGGGATGGTGGCGCGGTTCGTAGCACGTGCCACGTACCTGCGGTAAACGGTTCCTGCGAACTGGCGATAGCCGACCACGCCAGCAGGGTTAGCGCAATTGTCAGAACGCGGAAAGCTTTCATTTTGTTCTTCTCAATTTTTTTATTGATTTGTGATGGTGAATTGTGGATTCTTATGCGGCGTTTCCAAAGCGCAACGCCGCGGTAAATGCTTCGACTGCGTTCGGCCTGAAACCTTAAGGCCGCCGGATTATACCGCGGTTCCGTGCAATTGCCTTCGATTCATCCAGGAAAGGCGACAATTAATTTTGGTGAACAGGCAAGAACGCAAAAAGCTTGCAAGATCTTGCACACATCTCTCGGTTTACGAGGGACGATGCGGACATTCGGCTAGAGAGAAAACCGTCTGAATACGACCCGGGATTCACGGCATCGGCTATTCTTCGTCCATCCCAGTTTCATCTCTTCGGGATTCCGATTCAATTTGCACCTCGGGTAATTTCACGCCGCGGAGTACGCGATTGAGTGCGGGAAGATCTGAACTCTTAATCGCATCCCAACGCTTCATCGCGTCCGATGCATCGTGTTCGATGGCGGCGCCGGCTTCAGATTGCGCTAGGGTTGGTTCGGCATCAACCTGCCACACTTGTCCATACAAGGTAGCCACTTGTCCATTTACTCGCGTAAGGGTGACGGCATCCACAGGTGGCGCGGCGAAACCTGCGGCTCCGAGAAGTCCAGCCAGTTTGGTCTGAAGAGCCTGCACGGCATCGCGGCTGGGACCGCTGGCTCGCTGACTCAGTTTTTGCAATGGCTCGCGAATCGATCCGGCTTGCATTACAGCCCCGGATGTCTCGCTCAAGATCGCCGCGAGACGCTTCTCGAGTTGAAATTTCCTTGCGAGGCCAGCCTCAGAGATGGGCACACGTGTATCCATCTTCACGCTGAAGGGTGCTGCATAAGTTTTCCCGTTCGCCGTGAGGCGCGCTGTATACGAGCCTGGCAAAGCCGTAGGGCCGAGCGGATAGCGGGGCGTGTCTCCAGGGATTGCGGCAATGGGATATTCATGGCGCGTGGAATCGGGCGCGGCATAGTGAAGATCCCAGACCCAGCGATGCATGCCCGCCTCGGAAGACAGAGAGCGAAAGGGGCGGAGCCAGTAGAGAGGGATGAGTTGCTTTTTCAAGTCCGCGTCGGTGACGTTGGGTCGATCAGCGGTGGAAAAACGGCGAACGAGCTGGCCGCGAGCATCGAGGATTTCGATTGTCACGGGAGCAGAATTATTATGTGCCAGATAGTAATCGATGATGGCACCATCGGGCGGATTGGCACCAGCAGGTTCATCGGGAGGAAGCGGCGTGTCCGTGTTGGTATCGCGCTGCACACGGGAGGAGGGCGCGGGAGCGAAGAGATGCGCGTCAACACCGGTTAACGAACTGGTCAGTTCGCGTAAAGGTGCGATGTCATCGAGAATCCAGAAGGACCGGCCGTGGGTTGCGACGATGAGGTCGTCGTTCTGAATCCAAAGGTCACGCATGGAGGTGTGTGGCAGATTCAGTTGCAGGGATTGCCAGTCATCGCCGTCATCGAAAGAGACCCAGACTGAATTCTCCGTGCCGGCAAACAACAGCCCTTTGCGCAAAGGGTCTTCGCGAACGGTATCCACAGGGCCGAAGTCAGGAAGGCCAGTGGTGATTAGCTTCCAGGTTTTGCCGCCATCATGAGTGCGGTAGATATACGGACGGTTGTCGTCGATGCGGAAGCGGCTCACCGAAGCGTAGGCGGATTCGTCGTCGAAATGTGAGGCGCTGATCTGCGTAATCTTGCTCCACGGCGTCAGCTCTTTCGGAGTGATATCGTTCCAACTCTTGCCGCCGTCGCGAGTCAGCCAGACGAGGCCGTCGTCGGTGCCAGCCCAGAGCGTGTCGATGGTCTTGAACGAAGGAGCGAGAGCGTAGATGACGCCGCGCTGTTTTTCAGCAGCTTTGGCAACAAGGCTGCCCACGCTGGGTGGAACGCCGGGATTTTCGCGAGTGAGGTCGGTGCTGATGGTCTGCCAGGAATTTCCGCCGTCCGTAGTCTTGAACAGCACATTGCTGGCGAAATAAAGGGTATGCGGGTCGAGCGGCGAGAACATCAACGGCTCGGTGCGGTCGGTGCGATATTTCGCGCTACGCAGCGGAATGGGAGTAATGTTCTGCACCTGGCCGGTGGACCAGTGAAACTTTGAAACCTCGCTTCGCCCACCGCCGTAAATAATGTCAGGGTCGAGAGGGTCGGGTGCGACGTAGCCATATTCAATCACGCCCACGGGGTGCCAGTCGCGGAAGGTAATGACGCCGTCATGGCCGCGGCTGGAGATGCACACGGAACCGCTCTCCTGTTGGCCTCCGCAGACACGATACGGAAAAGTAGGAGTGACAGCGACGTGATAGATCTGCGCCGTCGGCTGGTTGTACCACGAACTCCAGGTGACCCCACCATTGACGGTTACTAGAGCTCCCTGATCGCTGACGAGAAGAATGATGTTTGGATCGGTGGGATTGATCCAGAGATTCTGATAGTCGTCGCCGCCGGGCGCGCCGCGGAAACTCGACCACGATTTGCCGCCATCGGCGGACCGCATGGTGACAGTGCTTGCGCTGTACACGACGTCTGCGTTTTTTGAATCCACTCGCGGGATGGCAAGGTCGCCGCCGCCGATACGTCCGGATGGGCGCGGATCATCGGTTGCTTTGAACCAATTTTCCCCGGCATCGTCAGAACGATAAAAAGCCAGCGGGCCCGAAGCGACGGCAACCGTTGCGTAGAGGCGGCGGGTATCGCTGGGAGCAATGGCCACATAAATTTGCGTGAGATCCTTCGGCAGGCCGTTGGTGAGAGGATGCCAGGTATTTCCGCCGTCGGTGGACTTGAACAGCCCGCCGCCTGTTCCATTGAATTCATTGTTGTCTTCCCAAGGGCCCTCGCGGGCCTCCCACATCGAGGCGTACATCACATCGGGATGGGATGGATCAATCGCAACGTCGGAGGCGCCGGTGTTTTCGTTCTTGTAAATAATCTTTTGCCAGGACTGGCCACCGTCAGTGGAACGGAACAGGCCGCGCTCCTCATTCGGGCCGTAGGGATGGCCGAGCACGGCAGCGAATACCCGGTTGGGATCGCGAGGATCGATGGCTAAGGCGGGAATCTGCAGTCCGTCGCGGAGTCCCAGATGTATCCAGGTTTTTCCGGCGTCAGTCGATTTGTAGATGCCATTGCCCACCGAGAGGTCGGGCCGGTGCAGGCCTTCCCCGCTGCCGACATAAATGATGCTTGGATTGGATGCAGCAACGGCGATGGCGCCGATCGATTGCGTGGACTCGTGATCAAAAATCGGAGTCCACGTGCGTCCGTAATCGTCAGACTTCCACACACCGCCGTTGACCTGGCCCACGTAGAAAACATTGGGCTGGCTGGGAACGCCGGCGGCGGCGCGGGTGCGGCCACCGCGAAACGGTCCTATCATGCGCCAACGCAAATCCTGATATAGGTTCTCGGGAACTTGCTGGGCGACACTCGATCCCACCGACCACAAAAGCGTAATCCACGCAAACCAACGAAGGACGACTTTGAATCCGGTCACTTGGGCCCCCTTCAGACGCCAAAAGCCAAACGAACCAGAATAAACCAAAACCGCGGTCACCGCCGCGGCCAGGTAGTGTTCTTGATCGATGGGAAGGTAGAAGCACTACGCAATCTCAGCCAGGGTTTGCGGCAAGCCAGCCAGTTTAGGAACCGGCATTGCACCGGGCTGGCTGGCGACCCACGCGCCCACGCGGTTGGCGCTTTCGTTAATTTGCTTGAGGGATGACCCGCGAAGATATCCGTGCACCATGGCGGCGGTGAAGGCGTCCCCAGCTCCCACCGTATCGGCAACCTTTACTTTGATGCCCGCGTGCTCACTGCATTCGTTGGCCGAGATCAACAAACTTCCGCCATCCCCGCGAGTGATGCAAACCAGTTTTAAATCATGCATTGATAGCAAGCGTTGGGCCGAGTCCATCTCGCCGTGGCTTGCAATTTCGAACAGGTGCATGATCTTGGGAAGTTCTTCATGATTTAGTTTAACGATGGTCGCGAGCCGCATCGACTCGGCCAGGACTTGCCGCGAATAGAAGTTCTGCCTGAGATTCACGTCGAAAACGCGCACCGCCCGCGGCCGAGTGGCATTCAGAAAACTGCGGATGGTTGACTGGCTTTGTGCGGAGCGTTGGGCCAACGATCCAAAGCAGACTGCATCGGCGTCAGCGGCTAACCGCTGCCAGGGCTGGGACCAGTCCAGAAAATCCCAGGCGACGGATTGGAGGATTTCGAACCGGGGCTGGCCACGATCGATTTCGACATTGACGCTTCCCGTGGGATGAAGGGCGTCTCGCTGGACAAACTCTGTGCTTACTCCAAGCTGCGTTAATCGTTGGAGCGCCGCGTCCCCCAACGAATCATTACCTACGCGGCTGGCGGGAACTCCCTTATTGCCGAGCAGGTTCGTGATGTAGGCGAAGTTGGCGGGCGCTCCACCAAGTTGCTTGCCAGCGGGGAGCAGATCCCAGAGCAACTCGCCCAAGCCCACGATGGTGTGTTTTCCGTCTGTCATATTTTCCGGACTTCTATTTCACCGGCTTTGAATTTGCGGGAAACTGCATGGTGCGGGAAATACCCGCGCCTTCCTTCACGTAAACCAACTGGTTCGCCTTCACATCCTTCAGTGTGTCGACTTGGCCGCTGGGCCAGCGGATTTCCAGCACGTCGACCTTCTCGGCCTTTCCCAGGCCAAAATGGATTCGCAAGTCATTCTGCGAAATGTAACTGCCCCCGCTGCGCACTTCATCGATCTGCTGACGCGGTTTTGCCTCTCCCGCAAGATGCGTTACGCAAGTGAGGCGAGCGCCGATGCCGCTGCGGTTGGACTTGGTGCCGATGGTGCGAACCTTGATCCAATTATTGACGAGCTTGGATGTGCAATGTAAAAGCTGAGGATAGTCGTTGACGGTGTTGACGACAACGTCGATGTTGCCGTCGTTGTCGAAATCGCCGAAGGCGCAGCCACGCGCAGCCACAGGATCGGAGATAGCGGAACCCGCTTGAAGAGAAACATCGGCGAAGTGTCCGTTGCGCATGTTGCGATAGAGCAGTTTGCGCTGAGGATATCCCGCTTCGGTTTTCAGTTGTTCAACCTCGGGATAGACGTGGCCGTTGCAGATGAGAATATCGGGCCAGCCGTCGTTATCGAAATCGAAGAATCCGCAGCCCCAGCCGAGAAACTGTGTGTGCGCGCCCAGGCCAGCAGTGAAAGTGGCGTCCTCGAAAGAGCCACCGCCCATGTTGTGGTAGAGCGATGGCGTGTCGCCGGCGAAGTTCGTTTTGACGAGATCGAGGTTTCCGTCCAGGTCGTAGTCGGCTGCGGAAACGCCCATGCCGGCCTGCGGTTTGCCGTCGGGACTCAGCGCGCAGCCCGCTTCGGTGGCGATGTCTTCGAAAGTTCCGTTCTTCTTATTATGGTAGAGAGCGCTGGCGGTGGAATCATTGGCCACATAAATGTCGGGCCAGCCATCGTTGTCAAAATCGGCAGTCAGAACTCCCAGGCCGTACGTGCCGTTGGCGCGAAATATCCCCGCGGCTTCAGAGACGTCGGTGAAAGTGCCGTCGCCGTTGTTGTGGTAGAGGATATTCTTGCCGCCTTGGAGCCCCGGTGGTCCGCAGGCGACCATCACGCCCTTATATAGACAGGGACCGGATTCTGGGACCGGCGCGGTGGCCAGGTCCATATCAATGTAATTGGCGACGAAGAGGTCGAGGCGGCCGTCGCGATCGTAGTCAACGAAGGCGCAGCCTGTGTTCCAGCGCGTGCCTTTGCCAGCGACACCGGCTTTCTGGCTGACATCGGTGAAGGTTCCATCTCCGTTGTTGTGATAGAGAACGTTCTTGCCGTAGTAGGTTACGAACAGATCGTCCCAGCCATCGTTGTCGTAGTCGCCGACGCAAACTCCTTGGCCCCAGCCGGAATGGGCAACGCCGGCTTTCGCGGTGACGTCGGTGAACGTGCCGTCGCGATTGTTACGAAAAAGATGCGAGGTGGGTTCGCTGCCCGCGGGAAAGCCTTCGAGCCGGGAGCCGTTGACGATAAAAATGTCCAGCCAGCCATCGTTGTCGTAATCGTAGAATGCGATGCCGCAGCCGGTGGTCTCCAGCAAGTATTTATTCTTGTGCTCCCCGCCGAAGGTGGTTTTGACGTTCAGTCCGGATTCGCGAGCGACATTGAGAAAGCTGACGCCGAGATCGGAGGCTGGTGAGGCGGGCTCTTTCGAATCATTCTTCTGAATTCGCGCAAGGGAAGCGTTCAACCTGCGCGAACGTACTAATCCTAAGACGCCCTCGAGCGACAAGACCAGTGCGGACCGGCTGAGAGATTTCAGAAATACGCGGCGTGAAGGGAACAAGAGGTCGCTACCTGGCCCGTTTGGGCTCGTGCTAGAATTCGCCCCTACTCCTTATATTCAGTGAACCCTATCTTTGCAAGCTCCGGCGAAGGGCGGTTTGAGGACGCGGCTGCGCAACCTCCAGTTTTAAGCATCGCAGGCGCGCACTGTCCGCGTTCAAAGAGCGTGCTTTGCATTCTGCTCCTCGCTGTCGTGGTTGTGGCTCCGTGCGCGATGGGGCAACAATCGCCCGCGAGTCCGCAGTGGTCTCGCACGGTGCGATCCTGGGAATTCTTGCCTGTGGTGGGAATGCGAGCGGGCTTGCTTGGTAACGAAAGTGGGCGCTTCGAAGCCTGGGTTTATCCTCTGAAAATCTTTCGTGCCTTTCATCTGACTTTTCACGTTGATGGCAGGGCGCTCCCTGCAGAGAGCCTCTCCCGAACGCTGACGGTCCGCCCTGAATCGGCGACGCTGCTTTACGCGGGCGATTCCTTTCGGGTAAAGGAAACACTATTCGTGCCTGTGCATGAGGCGGGCGCTGTAATTATTTTGGAGGTCGAAACTGCACAGCCATTGGAAGTGGAAGCCGGCTTTGTCGGTGACTTCGCGCTGGAGTGGCCGGCCGCGTTGGGCGCCACGTATGAGCAGTGGGACGCTTCTCTGCAGGCGGTTGCTTTTGGGGAGGAGACAAAAAAGTTTGCGGCGCTGGTGGGATCCCCAACCGCGGCCGACGTACACCTGGCGTATCAGACAAACTATTCTTCTTCTGACGAGACCTCATTTCGCTTGGGCGTTACACAGAAGGGGCGCGAAACGAAAGTGCTGGTGGTCGCCGCTTCCGTGGCGGGCCGCGAGGATGCCCAAAAAACGTACGAACACCTCGCATCGTCCTATGAGCAACTGCAGCGCGATTCTGCCGAATACTATCGAAATTACCTAGCGCGCACCGTCAACCTTGATCTGCCGGACAATGCTTTGCAGCAAGCTTATGACTGGGCGCGGATCAGCACGGTTCAGGGGTTGGTTTCGAATCCTTACCTGGGTACAGGATTGGTTGCTGGGTATCGCACCTCGGGAACGAGCCAGAGGCCTGGCTTCGCGTGGTTTTTTGGTCGCGATTCACTGTGGACATCGTTCGGCCTGAATGCAGCCGGCGACTACTCAACGACACGCACCGCTATCGCCTTCATCAGCAACTACCAGCGTGAGGATGGAAAGATTCCGCACGAGATCGCGCAGGGAGCGAGTTTTGTTCCATGGTTCAAGGATTATCCATATCCTTACGCCTCTGCGGACGCAACGCCGCTCTTCATCATCGCGATGAATGATTACGTGTCGCAGAGCGGCGATGTCGAATTCGCACGGGCGAAGTGGGATAACGTGTGGAGGGCGTATCAATTCCTGCGTTCGACGTACGATGCACAGGGCTTTGCCCAGAACGCCGGCATTGGACATGGGTGGGTGGAAGGCGGCCCTCTTCTTCCAGTGAGAACAGAGTTTTATCAAAGCGGGCTGGGCGTAGAGGCTCTACGGTCAGTGTCGAACCTGGCGGGATTGGTCGGCAAAGATGACGTAAAGAAGGAATTGGCCGCGGAATTCGAGCGTCAGAAGCCTGCGCTCGATCAGGCGTTCTGGATACAAGATACAAAATCGTATGCATTCGCTCTGAATCAAAATAACCAGCGTGTGGACGAGCCCAGCGTGCTGGCAACGGTGCCGATGTGGTTCGAGCTGCCTGATGCGGTCCACGGTGAAGCAATGATTACGCGGCTGGCGGAGGCGGATCAAGAAACCGATTGGGGGATGCGCATTATCTCATCGCATTCCAAGGTCTACGACGGGTCGGGATATCACTTCGGCTCAGTGTGGCCGCTATTCACGGGATGGGCCTCGGTGGGCGAATATCGGTACCATCGTGAATTTCCTGCTTACTCCAACCTGCGGGCCAATGCGCTGATGGCCAGCGATGGATCCCTGGGTCATTTCGCTGAAGTTCTTTCGGGCGATTACTACCAGGGGTTTTCGACGAGTTCGCCGCATCAGATCTGGTCTGCAGCCATGGTGGTCAGTCCCATGCTGCGCGGGTTGTTTGGATTGCGGACGGATGCGGGGCATCATGAAATAACGTTCGCCCCTCATGTGCCAGCGGTTTGGACATCATTTGGAATCCGGAATGTTCACTTGGGGCAGGTGAGCGTGGACTTCCAATATCACAAGACGCAAGACAGCGTTACTGTCGAGGCCACGCGCAGCGGTACAGGCGATTGCTGGGTGCAATTCTCGCCCGCCTTCAGTTTCCGAACGAAGGTGGTTTCTGTCGAGATGAACGGCAAGCCGCTCCCGTTTAAGATTCACTCCAATGACGAGGACCAGCACGTGTCGATGCGCTTTCCCGTACAGGCCGGAGCGAACCGTATCGTCATCCGGTTGAAGAATGATTTTGGGCTGACGCTGGCGAACGAACTTCCGGCGCTCGGCAGCACCAGCCAGGGCTTGCGGATGATTTCGAATTCGTGGAATGCTGCCCGTGATCAGTTGACCCTGGACGTGTCCGGCGTGCCGGGCAGGGATTATGAACTCGGCGTTTGGAACCCCGAACAAATCACTTCTGTGGAAGGAGCCGTTCTGAAAAAAAGCTCAATGCGCATAAACATTCCGGTCAAGGAAGGCACCGACTACGCGCATCATAGAGTCGTAATCCACTTTGGCAAGGAGTGAGGACCGCGGCAGGTTTGACTCACCGGGAAGAAGGGTTCAATCTCAATAAGGCATCGGCCGATGCCTACTTCCGGCAGGAGGTCGTTAGGATGAAAAAGGTTATTGTATGGGTGTCTGCGCTTTTGATCTGTTCAGGCCTTTTAGGGATGACCGCATTTGCTCAGGCGCCCGACCGGGCCGTGGACAAAGAAGGTCATCAGTGGTGGCAGCACGCGGTGTTCTACGAGATTTATCCTCGCAGCTTCGCAGACAGCAATAACGACGGGGTCGGCGACCTGAAAGGAATCGCTTCGAAGCTGGACTACTTGAAGGACCTGGGAGTGGATGCGATCTGGATTTCCCCATGCTTCCCCTCTCCGCAGGTAGATTTTGGCTACGACGTTTCCGATTACGAGAACATCGATCCCATGTATGGGACGCTGGCGGATTTTGATGTGCTGGCCAGTGAGGCAAGAAAGCGCAACATCCGCATCATCCTCGATTTCGTAGTCAATCACTCCTCCGATCAGCATAAGTGGTTCCTGGACTCGAAATCGTCGCGCACTTCGGCGCATCGCGACTGGTATATCTGGCGTGACGGAAAAGGGCCCGGACAGCCCCCCAATAACTGGGCATCGACCTTTGGGGGACCGGCCTGGAAGTTGGATCCAACGACAAACCAGTATTACTACCATTACTTCTATGCCGAACAACCGGATCTGAACTGGCGAAATCCAGCGGTGAAGGATGCCATGTTCGGAATTGAGACCTGGTGGTACAAACGCGGCGTATCGGGATTCCGGCTGGATGCGGTCGATACTTTGTTTGAGGATCCCAAGCTGCAGGATAATCCCATTCTTCATCCCGGAACGAACGCATTCGGAGATCCCTACGAGGACAACAAGAACAACACCAAGTTGCCCGAAGTGCATGACGTTTTGCGCGGATTGCGCAAGGTGGCGGATGAACACAATGCGGTTTTGATCGGCGAGACTTGGACCACTGACGTTGCGGAACTTAACCAGTACTACGGCGATGGCAATAATGAATTGCAGTTGCCCATGGATTTTCTTTTCACCATGGTCAATAAGCTGTCGCCGGCCGAATTCAGAAAACAGATTGCCGCGGTGAATGGCGCCTCGGGCTGGCCGACGTTCGTGATTAGCAACCACGACATCGTGCGCTCCTACGACCGTTATGGCGACGGGGAGCATAACGACCAGATCGCGAAGGTCATGGCTGCACTTTATCTGACGCTGCGTGGAACGCCGATCATGTATTACGGAGAAGAAATCGGCATGAAAACCACGCCGCCGACCAGCAAGGAAGAAGTGAAAGATCCCATCGGCCGGACGGGATGGCCCAAAGAGAAGGGCCGGGACGGCGAACGCACTCCCATGCAGTGGGACGGCACCGCAAATGCGGGCTTTTCGAAGGCCGCGCCGTGGCTACCAGTTCCGCCGACTTACGAGACCCATAACGTGGCAGCAGAATTAAAGGATCACAATTCAGTGCTGGAGTTTTATCGGAAGGTGCTCAAGCTGCGGCACGACAATACAGCGCTACTCGATGGAAACTACAAAGCAATCAACGAGACGGACGACAACGTGCTGTCTTACTTGCGCATCTACAAGGACCATGGCACGGTGGTTGCGCTCAATATGACAAATGCTCCGCAGAAAATCAGCATTGGCCTGAAGGGCAACGGCTTTGCTTCGGTCAAAAGTCTGTTGGCGACGGAAAAATCCGTAGCGACCGGCGACGATGTTTCTCTTGAGCCTTACGGCGTTTTTATCGGCGAGCTCAGCCAGTAAAGTACACTTGAGAGATTGCTAAACTGGTCCGGTCGTGGCAATTCGCGACCGGACTTATTCTGAGCGGCGGGCCCAGGCCTTGCTGCGGGACACCGCCTCGTTCCAGCGCTCGCGCAGGTCCTCAACCTTCGATTGTGCAAAGTGCGGCTCGAAGCGACGTTCCTCCCGCGGCCACTCAGCAATTTCCTGCACTGCCTTCCAGAACCCTGTGGCGAGCCCAGCCAGAAATGCGGCCCCCAGAGCAGTTGTTTCCGTCATCGCAGGTCGCACGACGGGCACGCCAAGAATGTCCGCTTGAAATTGCATGAGCGCATCGTTAGCGGACGCTCCCCCATCGACGCGCAACTCCTTGAGTGGGGTACCGGTGTCCGTTTGGACCGCATCCATAAGATCCGCGACTTGGTACGCGATGCTTTCCAGAGCGGCGCGCGCGATGTGGCCTGCGCTGCTGCCACGCGTGAGGCCGAAGAGCGCGCCACGTGCATAAGAGTCCCAATGCGGAGCGCCCAATCCCACGAAGGCAGGAACGAAATATACTCCGCCATTGTCGGGGACAGAATTTGCCAGGGCCTCTATCTCCGACGCGGTACGGATAATACCTAAACCGTCGCGCAACCACTGAACCACAGCGCCGCCGACAAAGACGCTACCCTCGAGTGCGTAGTTAGTCTGGTTCCCGATCTTCCAGGCCACAGTTGTAACCAGGCGATTCGTGGATGCGACGGCCCGACCACCCGTACTCTGCAACATGAAGCAGCCGGTGCCATAGGTGTTCTTGGTTAGGCCGGGACTGATGCATCGTTGACCAAATAGTGCTGCCTGCTGATCGCCGGCGATGCCTGCAAGGGGAATTCCATTGAGCTCTCGAACGGAATTTACCTCTGCGTAAATCTCGCTGGAGGGGCGAACTTCGGGCAGCATTGAC
>JAUTWY010000315.1 GCA_030838305.1 Acidobacteriaceae bacterium | reverse complement strand
TCCCGCGCAGCAATTGGCTCACGAAACTCGGGAAGCCGCTGGTGAAGGAGACGAGACTGAGGAGTTTAAGCAGTCAGGGTCGGTGAAGCTCATAGCGCGGCTTACTGGCCTGAGTTTGGGCAATGCCTACCGGTTCAGCGTCATCTTGAATTTTGCCGTGATCGCTGGAGTCCTCGTTTGGGCCGGCCGCAAATATTTGCCTGGGATGTTCAGTGCCCGCACGGCCTCCATTCAGAAAGCTATGCAGGAGGCGCAAAAGGCCAGTGAGGAAGCGCGGCGCAGGCTGGCCGAGATTGAATCGCGCTTGATGCGGCTCGACGGCGAGATTGGCATGATGCGCGATGCCGCCGAGAAAGAAGCCGCGGCGGAGGAAGCTCGCATCCAGGCGGCAGCGCAGGAAGATGCGCGCAAGATGCTGGAATCGGCGCAGCAGGAAATCGCGTCCGCCGTTAAGGCGGCGCGACGCGAGTTAACTGTTTACGCTGCCGATCTGGCCGTGGGCTTGGCGCAGAAGCAAATTCATGTTGACGCCGCCACCGATCGGACATTAGTGCGGAATTTTGCCGACGAATTGGGTTCCTCTACAAATGGGCCTGGAAAGGAGCGGCACTAGCCCGTGGCCTCGGTTGCCAGCACGTATTCTCGCGCTTTTGCGGATGTGGTTCTCAGCGCCCGCCTGAACGCGGACCGCTCCGTCGCTGAATTGCGCACCATTGCGACTTTGATGGCTCAGAGCTCTGATTTGCGGCGAGTGTGGGAGAATCCTGCAATCCCCGCTGATCAGAAGCGGCGAGTGCTCGACGTAATCGCCGAGCGAAACGGAATCCTAAAGCAGGTAAAGAATCTCGTTGCTGTGCTGATCGACCATCGGCGAATGCATTTTCTGGAGCCGATCATTGTTCAACTCGAGAAAGAGCTGGATGCGCGTCTGGGATTCGCCGAGGCGCAAATCGTCAGCACTCGTGAACTGGGCGACGCGGAAAAGCGCGGGTTCGAGACCCAGGTGGAGAAACTGACTGGGAAGAAGGTCCGCGCACACTACGCGCAGGATGCCTCGCTCCTTGGGGGCGCAATCGTTCGCGTCGGCAGCACGATTTACGACGGCTCCGTGAAGGGGCAGTTGCAGAGGATTAAAGAAGCTATTAGCTCTTAGCTTCTGGCTACTAGTCCTAGCCAGTTTCGCTAGGAGCTAGCAGCTAGAAGCTAGAAGCTGAAGTTCAAGAGCTGATTCTATGGCACAGATCAAAGCTGACGAAATTTCGAAACTGATCCGCGAGCAGATCGAGAACTACGAATCGAAAATCTCGGTGGATGAGACTGGCACGGTTATCACGCTGGGCGATGGCATTGCCCGTGTGTATGGGCTCGACAAAGTGATGGCGGGCGAACTGCTTTCCTTCCCCCACGGCGTGGCCGGCATCGCTATGAACCTGGAAGAAGACCAGGTAGGCGTCGTGCTGCTGGGCGAATATACCGAGATCAAAGAAGGCGACGAAGTGAAGCGCACGGGCCGCATCATGAGTGTGCCGGTTGGCGACGCCATGATTGGGCGCGTGGTCGATTCGCTGGGCCAGCCTATTGACGACAAGGGTCCAATCGCGACCAGCAAGTTCATCGCGCTGGAACGGCTCGCCCCGGGCGTCATCGACCGCCAACCGGTGCGCGAGCCCATGGCGACCGGACTGAAGGCTATCGACAGCATGATCCCGGTAGGCCGCGGCCAGCGCGAGCTGATCATCGGCGACCGCCAGACTGGAAAGACCGCAGTCGCTCTCGACACCATCATCAACAGCAAAGGCAACGACCTTATCTGTATTTACAACGCGATCGGTCAGAAGCGGTCTTCGATTGCGCAAGTCGTGAAGATTCTGGAAGACGCCGGAGCGATGGAGTACACCATCGTGGTGGCCGCCTCGGCATCGGAACCCGCCCCCATGCAGTACATCTCGCCGTATGCGGCCACAGCTCTGGGCGAATATTTCCGGGACACCAAGCGGCACGCGCTGGTGATTTACGATGATCTCTCAAAGCATGCGGCTTCCTACCGCGAAATTTCGCTTCTGTTGCGCCGACCGCCGGGACGGGAAGCTTATCCCGGGGATGTTTTCTATCTTCACTCGCGCCTTCTCGAGCGCTCCGCGAAGCTAAGCGACAAAAACGGCGGTGGGTCGCTGACCGCGCTTCCTATTATCGAAACCCAGGCGGGTGACGTCTCCGCTTACATTCCGACCAACGTCATTTCGATCACCGACGGGCAGATTTATCTGGAAACCGACTTGTTCAACCAGGGCGTGCGTCCCGCGGTGAATGTGGGTCTGTCGGTAAGCCGTGTTGGCGGCAGCGCTCAGATCAAAGCTATGCGGCAGGTGGCAGGAACATTGAAGCTGGAACTCGCGCAGTACCGCGAATTGGCGGCATTTGCCTCGTTCGGCAGCGATCTGGATAAAGCCACCCAGGCACAGCTCAACCGCGGACAGCGGCTGGTCGAACTGCTGAAGCAAGATCAGTTTTCGCCGTTGCCCTTCTCAAAACAAATTCTGATCATCTTCGCCGGCACCGGAGGCTTTCTCGACGATTTGCCGGTGAAGCAGGTGCGCGACTTCGAGAAGGAGCTTTACAAGTACGTTGACGCGACCCAGGGCGGTTTGCTGCGCACGATCATGGAGAAAAAGATTCTCGATGACGGTCTGAAAGCGCAGTTGACCGAAGTGATCAAGCAGGCGAAGCAGCAATTTGTGAGTGAGCGCGAGGCGGTAGCAAAATAATAGTTTCGCAGTTCTCAGTTCTCAGCAAAGGCGCGGGGCAGAGCGGTTTTAACTGGGAGCCGGGAACCGAGAACTGAGAACTGGTTTCCGATGCCCAACATTCTCGACATTCGGCGCCGCATCCGCAGCGTGGTGAACACGCGGCAGATCACCAAGGCCATGAAGGTGGTCTCTGCCGCGAAGCTGCGTCGCGCCCAGGACCGCACTCTCGCGGCGCGTCCCTATGCGCAGATGTTGACCAATGTTCTGAAGTCTCTGGTAGCGCGGACAGAGATCTACGATCCCGAGACCGGTGAGCCGAAACATCCCCTGCTGGCCCAACGCGAAGAAAAAAATATTCTGATGATCGTCGTGACCGGCGACAAGGGATTAGCGGGCGCGTTTAGCGCCAATATCACGAAAGCTGCCAGCCGCTTTCTGGAGTCGAAGGCCGGGAAGAATATCGATATCGAAGCCATCGGCCGCAAAGGCCGCGATTTTTTGCGCAGACGCTATCCGGCCGCGGCCGTGCAAACGCGCAGCTTGACGGAAATTGAAGAATCTCTGGACATTCAGCCCGAGGCTGTGGAGCGCGCCGGAGCGATACAGATCGCCGGCGAGCATGTCGGTGTTCTCGGCAAGCTGGATTTCTCGCAGGCTCGCGCTCTCGCCGAGAGCGTGATCAAGCGTTACGAACGCGAGGAGATTGATTCGGTTTATCTGGTTTTTAATGAATTCAAGTCGGTGATTGCCCAACGCCTCATCGTAGAGCAGATTCTTCCCATCGAGCAGGTTGGCGAGCAGGCAGTGCGCCTTGCCGAAGAGATGACGGAAGAAGAAAAGAAAAAGGCGAAAGAAGCCGCGGTAAGCGCGGGCGTAGGGATGCGCTCGAGTGAGAAGACGGGAGAGGAAACGACCCAGTTCGGCACGTCGCAGGTGGATTACATCTACGAGCAGCCGCCGGAAGAGTTATTCCGGGCTCTGCTGCCGAAATATGTGGCCATCCAGATTTTTCGCGCCCTGCTCGAATCGGTCGCCGCCGAGCACGCCGCGCGGATGACCGCAATGGATTCCGCCACCAGTAACGCGACGGACATGATCGATTCGCTGACTCTCGTCATGAACCGCGCGCGGCAGGCGAAGATCACGAAAGAAATTATCGAGATCGTCAGCGGAGCTGCGGCCATGTAGAAGCTTCTAGCTTCTTCTGGCTAAACGGAATTTGTCGATTAATATTTCGGTGTTCGCTTCGCACGAGTGTTCAACACGCAGCAGGATTTAGCCAGGAGCTAGCAGCTAGAAGCTGAATTTATGACTGAAAACGTAGGACGTGTCGTTCAAATTTCGGGACCAGCGGTAGACGTGCAGTTTCCCGAAGGCAAGCTGCCACCAATTTATCAGGCGGTGCGAGTGGTTAGTGACGGCTTCACCGTGCCCAGCGAAATCAACGTGATTCTCGAGGTGCAACAGCATTTGGGCGAAGGGCGCGTGCGCTGCATCGCCATGTCCGCCACCGACGGCATGGTGCGCGGCATGAAAGCCATCGATCAGAACGGACCAATCTCCGTTCCCGTTGGCCGCGGCACTCTGGGACGCGTGATGAATGTGATCGGCGAGCCTGTCGACCAACTCGGTCCTATCGAGTACAAAGAGCGAATGCCGATTCACCGTCTCGCGCCCGCCTTCGACGAGCAGGCCACATCGGCGGAAATGTTTGAGACCGGCGTCAAGGTTATCGATCTGATTCAGCCCTTCCTTAAGGGCGGCAAGATCGGTTTGTTCGGCGGCGCTGGCGTTGGCAAGACCGTCGTTATCATGGAACTCATCAATAACGTCGCCAAGAATCATGGCG
>JAUTWY010000307.1 GCA_030838305.1 Acidobacteriaceae bacterium | reverse complement strand
TTGTGAGTGGATGGAAGGCGGCTTCTTCCTGGTTTGCCGCGTCGACTTCAAAACTGCCAACTCGGGCACCGGGTCAGGATTATCAGTGATTGGATATTCTGCCGCCGACAAGGTCTATACCTACCGCGAGTTCAACAGTTGGGGCGAGTTCGAAGATTCTCGGGGCACGCTGGATGGCGACACCTGGACATGGACGAGTGACGAGAAGATGGGCGGCACTACGGTAAAGGGCCGCTTCAGCATGAAGTTTACGTCGGCGGCATCGTACACCTTCACCTTTGAAACTTCTCCGGACGGGGCGAAGTGGACGGCCGTGGTTGACGGAAAGGCCACGAAAAAGTAGTCGTCCAATTTTCTCCGTCAGCCCCTCATTCCTGGCCGCGACAGTTCCTCCCCATGCAGTTGGACTCTCACCGTTTATAATCTCTGATTCGGCATTCTGCCGCATTCTCACTGTAAGGACACAACTTGCTCGATTTCTTAGGCGATCTCAGGCGGACCCACATGTGCGGGGCGCTACGCGCTTCCGACGCAGGCAAGAAAGCTGTGCTGATGGGCTGGGTGAACCGGCGTCGTGACCACGGCAATTTGCTTTTCGTTGACCTGCGCGACCGCTCCGGAGTGACGCAAGTGGTCATCAACGCCGAGCGGAACGCGGCTATCCATGAAAAATCCGCTGCCCTGCGCAATGAATACGTCATCGCCGTCATCGGCGCGGTGAAGCTGCGCGATGCCAACACCGTCAATGCCAATATGCCGACCGGCGAAGTGGAACTGGTAGCGGAGGAATTACGCATCTTGAACGAATCGAAGCTGCCGCCGTTTCTGCCCTCCGACACGGCGCTCACCAACGAAGAGACGCGGCTCAAGTATCGCTACATCGATTTGCGGCGCGACGTGATGCAGTTCAACATCGAGCTGCGGCATAAAGTAGCGAAGGCGATCCGGGATTATTTGTCGGCGCAGGAATTTTTCGAGATTGAAACACCGTTCATGACGCGGTCTACGCCCGAAGGTGCGCGCGATTATCTGGTGCCCAGCCGGGTGCAGCCTGGCACCTTTTATGCGCTGCCGCAGTCGCCGCAGTTGTTCAAACAGATCCTGATGATTTCCGGCTTTGACAGATATTTTCAGATCGTGCGCTGTTTTCGCGATGAAGATTTGCGCGCCGACCGTCAGCCGGAGTTTACCCAGATTGACTTGGAAATGTCGTACCCGCAGCCGGAGCGGGTGTGGGAGGTGGTGGAAGGATTTCTGACCGCTGCCTTTGCCGCGGCGGGAGTCGCGATCAAAACGCCATTTCCCCGCATGGACTATGACGAAGCGATCCGGCTGTATGGCATTGACAAGCCGGATTTGCGCCTCCCGGCGTTCACCGATGTGCGCGATTGTTTCTCAGCGGAGAACGTACAGGAGCTGGCGATCAATGCGAATTTGCCGGTGATCGCGATTCGCACGCCCAAGGTTGGCGAACTCTCCCGCAAAGAGCGAGACGATATCAAGCCCATGTTCCACGCCAAGGGTGGAGCGAAGATTTTTGAAGACTTCAAACGTATCAGCAACAAGTTTCCTGAAGCGGCGGCTGCGATTGCGAAGAAGACGGGCATGGCTGAGGACGATCTGATCGTCCTGATCGCCGGTTCCGTACAAAGCGGGGCGCAGGCAGCGCTTCCCGCGCAGCGCAAGGTGACCCCGCAGGAATTAGCGATTTATTCCTCGGCAGGATTGTTGCGCCTTGCGCTGGCCCAGAAGTATGCAGATCGCCATGGGATCTTCAAAAAGAGTGGCGATGCGGCGAAAGATTTCCGCTTTCTGTGGGTTACGAACTTCCCCATGTTTGAGTGGGATGAAGGCGACAAACGATGGAACGCGGCGCATCATCCGTTTACTTCGCCTCATGAAGAGGACATGGCAAAGTTGGAGTCGGGAGTGGAAGCGTTGAACGATCCCCTGTCGCCGCTGAGCGCGGTGCGCGCGTTGGCCTATGACGTGGTACTCAACGGCACGGAGCTGGGTTCGGGCTCGATTCGTATTCACCGGCAAGACGTACAGAGTAGAATCTTCCGCGCGTTAGGAATGACGGAGGAAGAAGCGCGCGCCCGCTTTGGATTCTTTCTGGAAGCGCTGGAATATGGCACGCCTCCGCACGGAGGCATTGCGCTTGGCCTTGATCGCATTGTGATGATTCTCGCGGGCGCGGAGAGTTTGCGGGAAGTGATTCCGTTCCCCAAGACGGCGCGGGCGGTGGATTTGATGGTCGATGCGCCAACCCCGGTGGGGGAGGCTCAGTTGAAGGAGTTGGGGATTGCAATTCGCAGAGCGAAAGAATGATGGCTGCGAGCCTTTGGGTGGCGTAGCGTTTTAGCGCTGCGATTGGATATCCTAGACGGAACCAGATTTATCCGCTGAGGTAGGTGTGGAAGATCGGCGCTTCAGCGCCGCGTAAGCGTCGAAAATCAGAGCGGGCTTTAGCCCCCGATTCCCGAAACTATCGCTCCAGCTTCCGCCTTGCCAGTTCTTCTACCTGAGCCAGCACTTCATCTTCGCCCATCTTCGTCGAATCAATGACCACCGCGTCCGCTGCCGCCTGCAGCGGGGACGCTGCCCGCGTGCGGTCACGGCGGTCGCGTTCGCGCAAGTCCGCAGCCACGTTCGCGGCGACTTCGCCTTTGATCTTTTGCTGCTCCATGCGGCGCTGCTCGCGGACCACGGGGTCAGCGTCGAGAAAGATTTTTAGGTCGGCGTCGGGGAAAACCTTTGTGCCAATGTCGCGGCCTTCCATCACTACTCCGCCGCCCGCGCCCATCTCGCGCTGGCGCGCCACCATCCACGCCCGCACTTGAAGATGCACCGACACGCGCGACGCGGCTTCAGTGACGTCGCGCTCGCGAATGCGCGAGGAAACGTCGTGGCCATCGAGCAGAGTGCGATTCCCGCCCATCGTCGGCTCCAGACGGATGCGCGATGCCTGCGCCAGCTCTAGCAGTGCTGCTTCGTCGTCAAACGAAACGTCATTGTCGATTGCTTTCAGCGCCAGGGCGCGATACATTGCACCACTCTCCAGGTTCACGTAGCCAAGCTTGCGCGCCAAGCGGGAGGCGATGGTGCTCTTGCCCGCGCCCGCCGGGCCGTCAATGGCGATGATCAGTTTGCGTTGAGAATCTGGGTTGGGAGTGTGGTCAGTCATTGAGCAAGTAGTCGATTGTACACGGAGAGAAGACGAGCTTTTCTCGGTGGGGCAGGCGGGTTCGATCCCCGTCAAACGCGGCTGACAATCATTTAACAAACATGTGACAGTTACGCCGACTCCTCCTTCCCGAGTGCCGCGTCCAATATGGCATACGTTGGAAGATTCCTGAGAGCGTATTCGCTTTGCAAATGGCCAGAAGATAGGCGGTGACGCAGAGCACAGCGGGGCGAACCTGCCCCCCTGTAATGCGGCAGTCCGGTTGCAAGCCCGGACGGTGAGGAAGATTGTCATGTTGCAGATCGTTTGGCGGAATCCCCAGCCACCGGCGCGGAGAAGGTTGCGGATTGAGGAAGTGTGGGCCGATGAATCGGCATCAGCGCCCACGTGGATGATTTTCTATCACAGTCTCGTTGCCTCGGGCTGGCCGGAAAATGAATATCAGCTGCTGGTGAACCGGAACTTCGAAAAGCAGGCCAGTTGATCGGTCCGACGTTGCCGGTTACTTAGCCGCGCGCTGCGGCCTAACCGAGGTACCGATCGGCTCCTTGGCGGGAGTGATTTGCAGCATCGAGCGTCCGCTGACGTGGACGAAGCTCAACTCGCGGGCCGCCAGTAGGGCGTTTACGGCTTCTTTCACGCGGGAGCGGGCCACGAAGTTTCCGAAGAAGCTTTCCAGCTCAGCTTGGTCGGCGGCGACCACGCAGTCCAGATATTTTGAGAGCAGCGCCGACAGTGCTTGCTGCACCGACAGGTTTACCCCTTCGCGGACGGCATCGGGCGACCAGCGGTAGAGCACGTCCCAGAACGAACCTTCGTCTGCCTTGTAGTCTACCCGCGTGATGCGCAGTTTGGCCAATAACTCGCCGAGCGCTTTGTCGAGCGCGGGAAGAGAGACGCTGCCGCCGAGCGCCTCCTGCAGCTTTTGCTTCGAGATGGGGCCGTCGCGGTTGATCAGGGCAAACGCGTCGCAGGCCAACGGCGAATATGCAGAACGCGGTCCCTGTTTGGGAGCGAGCTTAGGATTGCGCTCGCCCACCAACGCATAAAAGTACGGAAACGCCGACGCCGCGACCAGAAACGCGTTGTTCTCGTCGAACACGTTCGCTTCGTAGGCCGAGCGTTCGCGCAAGAGTCGTACCATAAGGTCGGTGGCCGCCAGCGCCCGCGGATCGGAGTAAGCATGCTGCCATGTAGGGAGGCGAGTGTCGGAACCGACGAACGCTCCGATGAACGTGGGGACCGGCATCGTGGGGCGCACCGGATACATCAGGCAGAAGCCTACGCCCTCGACGAACGCGCGCGCCTCCTCAATGGTGCGGATGGGCTTGCCATCGAGTCGCCACTTTTCGCGACGGAGTTGCTGTAGGTCTTGATCGGTCATGGGAACGGCACTTAGCAGTCAGCCAGAGAGCATTTGTCGTGATTGCAACGGCCCTAATGGGCTAAATGCTGAATGCTGAGTACTAGATTCTCTTAAACGCCTTCTGAATGTCCTTTACAGAATACCGCAGGACGACCGGTCTGCCATGCGGGCACGACATAGGGTGGTCGGTTTTGGCGAGTTCTGTGAGCAGCCACTGCATTTTGTTTTGCTCCAGTGGCATGTTGACCTTAATGGCGGCATGGCAGGCGATGGACGCGGCGATGCGGCCCCGAATCTTTTCCAGGTTCAGCGACTGCTCTTCGCGCGAAATCTGGTCCAGCAGTTCGTGGAGCATGTGCTCGACCGCCGCCGCATCCACGCCGGCGGGCGCGATTTTTACGGCAATGCTGCGCGCGCCGAAGGGCTCGGCCTCGAAGCCGTTGTGCTGGAGTTCGTCGGCGATTTCAGAAAATACAGCCTGCTGAGCCGGGGAAAGTTCCAGCACGATCGGCATCAACAGGCGCTGGCTCTCGACTTTTTGCGCCGCGCGCTGCTTCAGGATGCGTTCGAATAAGACACGCTCGTGGGCCACATGCTGGTCGACGATCCAAAGACCGTCTTCGTTCACGGCGAGAATGAATGAATTGCGGATTTGGCCCAGAGGCCGGAGGGTCGAAAGCGCGGCCAGCGTCGGCTCTTCTTCTCGCGTTTCAAGTTCTGGAGCGCAGCCGTCGTCGGGAATGGTTTCGAGGAATTGGGCCTCCAGCCCTCTTGCCACCGGAATCGCGGCGTTTGCCTCAACCGCGATTCCGCCCTCGAACTCAAAGCGCGCGGATATGGCCGGTGCGATCGGAGCTTGTAAGGCGAATCCGCCATTTGCGCCCAGGTGGAGCGGGCCCGGGGGCGCGCCCGCCACGGATACAGAGGCGAGGTCCGAGGGCGGGTCCCACTCTCTTGCGCCCGGTGTGAGGCCCGAGTGGGCCGTGGCGTGCGCGTGAATCTGGGTGGTGAACTGCGGTGCTGGCCGCGCCTTCATCAGCGCCGCGCGCACCGTGTCCCGGATAAAGTCGTGCATCACGGTGGATTGTCGAAAGCGCACTTCGGTCTTCGAGGGATGAACGTTGACATCCACTTCGCCCGGCGGCATTTCGAGAAACAGCAGCACTACTGGAAACACCGTGGGTGGAATGATATTGCGATAAGCCTCGGTTAGCCCATGCTGAATAAGGCGGTCGCGAATGAGGCGGCCGTTGACGAACACGTAAATCGAATTGCGATTCAGCTTCTGGATCTCGGGCTTCGAAACGAAGCCGTGCAGGCGCATCTCGCCCGGACTGGGGGGGCCAGACTCATCTTCACTGTCAGCCTCTTTGCGGCGCCAGGGCGGAGGCTGCGGCAAGCCCACATGCTCAAGAGTTTGCACGGCGGCGACCGCAATCAACTGGTCGAGCGTTTCCTTCCCAAACACCTGATAGACCCGCTCGCTGTATCCCGCGACCGGCGGGGCTACCAGCATCGCGTTCGTGGCCGAGTGCAGTTCGAAATGCTTTTCAGGATGCGCCAGCGCGTAGTGGGTCACGAGCGAAGCGATGTGCGACAGTTCCGTGGTCTCCGCTTTCAAGAACTTCTTTCGTGCGGGTGTATTGAAGAAGAGGTCGCGAACCGTGATCGACGTGCCTTCGGGCAAACCGGCTTCTTCGACGCGCGCCATCTTGCCGCCATTGATCTCGATGATGGTGCCGGAGGGCGATTCTGCGTCTCGCGTCTCCAGGCGCAGGCGCGACACCGAGGCAATCGATGGCAGCGCCTCGCCGCGAAATCCGAGCGTGGTCACGCTGAGCAAATCTTCCGCGTTCTTGAGTTTCGAGGTGGCATGGCGCTCGAAGGAGAGCATGGCATCGTCGCGAACCATGCCGCACCCGTTGTCGGTGATCTGAATGAGTTTCTTTCCGCCTGCTTCAATGGCAATCTTGATGCGGGTTGCGCCGGCATCGAGCGCGTTCTCGAGCAATTCCTTCACCACCGAGGCTGGCCGCTCCACCACCTCGCCGGCGGCGATCTTATTGGCAACCTGCTCGGAAAGTACGTGAATGCGGCCCATGAAGCAGTTCTCGGTTCTCAGTTCTCAGTGGGTAGAAATCAGTTTGGCAGATGGGGGGACGAAAGGCAAAAGACGCGACCGCACGAAGGGCCGGGGAAGCGTCCCCGCGCCCCGTATTTCCGGCAGCTAAAGCAGCGGCTTTACCCATTGGTGGGCATCATCCAGCGTGGTGTTCCGTAGTTTATAATTGTTGATTCCGCCGCAATCTCTGGAGTGACAAGAAGATGATTCGATTTCTGCAAACTGAAGGACCGGTCAAGAAAATCATACTCAGCGGCCTCCTGCTGCTGATTTGTGCCGCCATGGTGATCGCATTCGTTCCCGGAGGTCTGGGCGATAACATCACCGGCACCCCGGGCAAGGGCATCATCGCCAAGGTGAGTGGCGAAGACATCACCGTCGAGCAGGTAAAGGAGACGGCCCGCCAAATGGCGCAACAGCAAGCCCAGCAATATGGCGCGAATGCGTCCATGCTGTTGCCGTTTCTGATCCAACAGGATACCCAGCGCGCTGCCGACCAATTGATTGACCGGCAGGCGTTACTGATTGAAGCGCAGCGTCTGGGGCTGAAGGCCACCCCGCAGGAAGTGAAAGATGAGCTTCAGCATGGCCGCTATTCCCCAATCTTTTTCCCTGAGGGAAATTTTGTGGGCCAAGCCGAGTATGAAGGCATGCTGCAGCGGGCGAACCTTACTCCAGCCCGCTTCGAGGATAATGTCGGGAAAGAAATTCTGATCAATAAACTGCAGGCGCTGATCACCGGCAGTGCGTCGGTGAGCGATGCCGCCATCCGCCTGGAGTTCGCCAAGCAGAATACGAAAGTGAAATTCGAGTATGCCGTTCTGAATGAAGACGACATTAAGAAGGCCCTCCATCCTACAACGGAAGAGCTCAAAGCCTTTTACGACAGCCACCAGAAAAACTACGCGAACTCGATTCCAGAGAAGCGCAAGATTAAGTATGCCGTGATCGAGTCGGGGAAGATTCAGAGCGCCGTGCAGGTCACCCGCGACGATCTGCAGGCTTATTACAATCAGCATCGCGATGATTACCGGACCGCCGAGCAGGCGAAGGTCAGCCACATCCTGATCAAGACGCCACTTCCCGGACCAGATGGCAAGGTCGATGAAAAGGGTGTGGCTGCGGCCCAGCAACGGGCGCAAGATTTGCTAAAACAACTGAAAGGCGGGACGAAATTCGAGGACCTGGCCAAAAAGTATTCCGAAGATCCCGGCAGCGCGAAAGAAGGCGGATCGCTGGGCTGGATCGGGAAGGGCCGCACCGTTCCGGAGTTCGAGAAGGCCGCGTTTTCGCTGCCCAAGGGACAGATCAGCGATCTGGTGAAGAGCAGCTACGGCTTCCACATTATCCGCGTTGACGACCGGCAGGACGCTCACATGAAGACCCTCGACGAGGTCAAAGACCAGATTGAGCCCGTCCTGAAGCAGCAGAAAGCGCAGCAGTTGGCGCAGAAGCAGGCGGAGGATTTTTTCCAGCAGGCGAAGACGCAGGGACTGGATGCCGCCGGACCCGCCAAAGGCGTGCAGGTATCGACGTCAGATTTTTTCAGCCGCAAAGATGTTGTTCCCGGGCTAGGTCCTGCTCCGCAATTGATGGACGCGGTTTTCGGCGCGACGGAGAAATCGCCGCCGGAAATGGCCGCGACTTCGCAAGGCTTCGTGGTATTTCAATTGCTCGGCGTAAAACCGCCGGCAACGCCCACGTTTGACGAAATTCGTTCGCAAGTGGAGCAGCAATTCAAGAACGAGCGTGCGAACATTCTGCTGTCACAGAAGGTGCAGGAACTTTCCGATCGCGCCAAGGCCGAACACGATCTCAAGAAAGCCGCGAAAGAATTGGGCGCAACCGTGAAGACCAGCGATTTCGTGTTGCCCGATGGACAGGTGCCCGACATCGGCTCGATGACCGGACAGGCGTCGGTTGCCTTCAACATGAAGCCGGGCGACATCAGCGGGCCCATCAACAGCGGGACCAACGGCATTGTTATTTCCGTGCTTGAAGTACAATCTCCGCCGGATACCGACTTTACCGCGAAGCGCGATCAGATTCGAGATACGCTGCTCCAGGGTAAGCAGCAGGAACTGTTTGGACTGTTTGTGGCCAATCTGCGCGACCAGATGGAGAAGGCGGGCAAGATCAAGATCAACCAGGAAGAATTGAAGACGCTGACCCGCGCGGGAAGCGAACCTGGGGTCTAGCAAATCTGGGGTCTAGCAAATCTGGAGTCTAGCAAATCAGGAGTCTAGCAAATCAGGAATTCAAGGTAGTCAGCGACTTGCATGCCGTTTCCGCGCACCGCAGGTATTCTGTTGCATCCCACGTCGTTGCCCTCGCGCGGCGGCATCGGTGATTTTGGTCCGGCGGCGTACCGGTTCGCCGATTCTCTCGCCGCGGCGCGGCAGGGAGTTTGGCAGGTTCTCCCGCTCGGACCGCTGGGCTATGGCAATTCGCCCTACTCCTCGATTTCCGCATTCGCCGGCAATCCGCTGCTGATCAGCTTGGAACGGCTGGCTGACCATGGCTGGATCGATCAAGCGAAGCTTTCTGCATTTCCCTCCTCATCCGAATCCGGCCCGGTGGAGTATGACCACGTCTTTGCCGAGAAGATGCCCGTGCTGTTTGAGGCGGGACGCAAGTTCGTCACTTCGGCTTCGGGCACGGCTCGCCAGCGCTTTGAACAATTTTGTGCGGAGAACGCGTGGTGGCTGGACGACTTCGTTCTCTTCGATGCGCTGCGCGCAAAATACAGGTTGGCGAGCTGGAATGAATGGCCGCCAGAATTGGCTCGCTGTGAACCCGGCGCGCTGGAGCGGGTGCGAAAAGAGCTAGCTGCAGATCTGAAGATCCGCAGCGCCTTGCAGTTTGTTTTCTACGAGCAGTGGCAGGCGCTGCGCAGATATTGTTCGGAGCGCTCGGTCCGCATCGTGGGCGATGTTGCAATTTTTGTGAACTACGATAGCGTGGACGTGTGGAGAAATTGCGATCTCTTCCGCTTGAATGAGAGGCTCCAACCCGATGTGGTTTCGGGCGTTCCTCCTGATTTCTTTAGCAAGACCGGCCAGCGCTGGGGCAATCCTCTTTACCGCTGGGATGTCATGAAGGCGAGGGGATACGACTGGTGGGTGCGGCGGTTGCGCTGGGCCACGCGCAACTGCG
>JAUTWY010000248.1 GCA_030838305.1 Acidobacteriaceae bacterium | reverse complement strand
CGATGTCGGCTCATCGCATCCTGGAGCTGTAGAAGGTTCCAAGGGTTAGGCTGTTCGCCTATTAAAGCGGTACGTGAGCTGGGTTCAGAACGTCGCGAGACAGTTCGGTCCCTATCTGTTGTGGGCGTAGGAGATTTGAGAGGACCTGTCCTTAGTACGAGAGGACCGGGATGGACGAACCTCTTGTGTTCGAGCTGTCATGCCAATGGCACCGCTCGGTAGCGAAGTTCGGTAGTGATAACCGCTGAATGCATATAAGCGGGAAGCACTCCTCAAGATGAGATCTCCCAACCCAAAAGGGATAAGAAGGGCCCAGGAAGACTACCTGGTTGATAGGCTGGAGGTGGAAGAGCGGCAACGCTCGTAGCTTACCAGTACTAATCGCCCGTTCGGCTTGACCATAAAATTTACTCGGTGCAGATGCAGTTGCCAGCCATTCGCTTTCAATCCTCAGCTAGAAACTGAGCTGAGGCGAAGGCAAGTTTCTTCTCGACCGCCAGAATCTGGGCGGAAAAGATCAAACACGCTGACAACTGTGCGCCGACGCTTTTATGCTTCTTTAACGAAGAAGAAAGCAAAGCCGATGTACGGTGGCAGAAATCGGAAACAAACAATAAGAAAGTAAGCCACACCCAATCTATTCAGTTGTGAGGTATTGGGCCTCACGATCTATGAAAAAATCAGCATCCAGCTGCTAGCTTCTAGCCCGATCCAATGGGCACGGAGTATGGGCTGGATGCCGAGAGATCAAGTTTGCAGCGATGACTCTTTCCGTGATTAGCGATGATGTTTCTGCCGGGAGATTCAAGCTAGTAGCCAGAAGCTGGTAGCTAGAAGCTGCTCAAGTTGTCGGTGATCTTACCGCGGGGGATCCACCCGTTCCCATCCCGAACACGGAAGTTAAGCCCCGCAGGGCCGATGGTACTGCACGCGCCAAGTGTGTGGGAGCGTAGGTCGTTGCCGGCATTAAATAAAGGCCAGTCTGAGAAATCAGATTGGCCTTTTCCTTCTGGCCATTCGGTAATCCTCCAATCCTCCCTCCTTACGGGCATCTGCTAGTCCGCTGCCGCGCTTTTCGCGAACATCCGAACATCTGCTAGATCGAGTGGACAAACGGCATTTCCTTGCGCCGATGGCGATCGAACTTGACGCCTGGCTCAAGACCACGCCCGAGGCTCCTGATCTGGAAAAGCGCCGGAAGGCTGGCACAAATCTTTCGGCTCGTTTCACGATTTGTGGCGAAGGCGAATGCATCAATGCATCAGGACGCTATTCACGATCTACTCGCCCGGCAAAACCAAGACGCGGCAGCATCGACCTGGACAAATGGGGAAGTAGCGGTAACGCGGCTCACTGTGACAAGTGCCCCGCAACGGCCGATGGTACTGCACGCGCCGAGTGTGTGGGAGTCCATTCCGCAATCTCAGGATAAACTCCGGTCGCTGCCGGCATAACTAAAGGCTACCAACCGAATTGTTGGTAGCCTTTCCCTTTCCCAGTAGGGATTGACATCGATCGTTAGTAGATTCCGCCTCCGGCTTGGGTTGAGCTCAGGACGCCTGCGTTGGCGGAAACCGTGTAGGCGGTGACGCCGGTTCCTTTCCAGGTTGAGAGCTTGAAAGTGCCGGAGGAGTTGATGCGCTGGATGGCGATGTTTTGGTAGGTGAGCGGAGTGCCGCTCTGGCAGACTTGCGGCGCGCCGGGAGCTTGCATGAAATATACGGTGCTTGATCCGACGACGGTACCGTTGCCGGCGGAGTCGAGCAAGAGCGCGGTTTTTTCGTCGATGGCAATATCGCGCGGCGTATTGGACCATCCGTTGAGATAGATGCGGCAGAGGAAAGCGAGATCGCGTCCCATGCGATCGCGCGTGACGAAGTGAGGGTCATCGATGAGGCCTTGCAAGATTGAGACATTCAAGAAGTTTTCCGCCAGCGTGATGTACCGGTTAAAAGGATCAGCAAGGGCCTCGCTTGAGGTGACGCCCTGGCTGCCCACGCGGAATATACGAACTGAGAAAGAACGTTCATTCCCGCGCTGGTGCCGCCTACCGGAACGGAGCGGGCGATCAGCGCGTTCACACCCGATTCGACCGGTGTGCCCGTCCAAAAATTGATGTAGTTGGACTGATCGCCGCCGGCAATCCACAGGGCTTCGGCATTTTGGATGGTGCTGGCGACGAAGGGGTCGTTGGCTGCGGTGCGATTGGGAATGATGAGAGTGGAGACGGAATTTTCGTTGGGGCAGAGTTGCTGGATGTAGGGATTGTAAGCGTCCGTGCCGGTGGCGCGGATGACCAGAAAGTCTCCGTTGCTGCTGCGCTGGCACATCCACTGAAAGGCGGCGTCGACGTCGGTACCGCCGCCCATCAGCACGGTGCCGGCCGTGGTCGAAGTGGTGACGTCATTGGGATTGCCCACCCGGAAATAAGAATACTGTTTAGCCGCCCAGGCGGGAAGCACGGAACAAACCACGAATAGAAAAAACAGAGATTTCTTCATGGGGGGAATCTCCTCGAAGGCTTCAGAGCGAAAGTGCACTTTGCTGGCTGCCAGTTTAGAGAAGGCCGGCTCGCAGTGTCAAAGCGATCAGGTCTCCCTCTTGTCATTTCGACGCGCGAACGATGCGAGGCACGAAGCCTGCCCCTGAGCGAAGTCGAAGGTAATCTGCTCAGGTTCTTCCGCGAAGTATGGCCGCGATCACTCTGGGAGTGCGGCGGCCGTGCCGTGCAGCACCGCAATCATTGCCAGTGGCTTTTCATCAGACGCGTAAGCGATCACATCATCTCGCAAGGATTGAAACCGAAGAGGACGCGTCGTTAGGCTATCCAGCATCCCGCGAACCTGAGCCAGTTCTTGCAGATATCCGGCCATCGCGTCCTCGATCAACTCGTTTCGGCGCGCGGCCCGTCTTCATTGCAAGCTCCTGCAGGCGAGACCGATGGGCAGTGTCAAAGGCAGCCCCGAATACGGAAACCAGGATCCTTCGCAAAGAACGCTCAGGATTTCGGCAGAAGGCTCCCGCGCGCAAAAGACGTGCTCCCGCCTTCTAGGCGCCTCAACTCTACGGATTCGGAGGCGGGCTCAATAACTCACAATGCTCGACGCACTTTACCGTGTTGACCTCGACAGTTGCTTTCTTATGGCCGGAAAGATCGATGTCGGGGAGGATCAGCAGGGTTTGCGTGCCATGGGCGACGTTAAAAGTGCAGTTGAAGCTCATGGACTGGACGCCACGTTCCTTGCAGCCGGTTTGGTCGAGGGCTTCGGTGAGGGTTACGGTCTTGTCGTAGACCTGGTCGGCAAGATGCGATGGCAGCAAAGCGACCGTCAGCGGGATGGGCGACTTGATCTTCACGCTGAGTTCCTGACCGTCGTGGTCTGGAGTCATCAGACTGTAAACCTTGGGTGCCGGCGTGATCTGGTATTTTTCGTCGAGAATGCGGCGCCAGTGGAACTCAGGCTGAAGGAAATTGTAGTACTGGATGTGGAGATCGTTGGAGGAAAAGAATTGCCGCGCTCCGGGTCCGAGGATGACGCCAATAGTCGTGATGACGGGCTTCTCGGGCCTACGCTCATCGCGGAAGGTAATGATCATCGGCCGATCGGAGGGAAGATGACACTCGTAAATCGCGCTGGTGACATGCTCCTTCACGCAGAGGAAGCTGAAATTCGCAGGGGCTCCGGGGCGCATGGCGGCGTTCCATTCGTCGGCCCAAGCCATGGCCACGGTGACCGGATATCTGGAGTCGATTTGCACATGCATGTCTCCGCCCCCGACAGCGGGATAGTAGACGCGGCCGGCGTGCAGGCTGGCAGGCTCCAAAGGGATG
>JAUTWY010000179.1 GCA_030838305.1 Acidobacteriaceae bacterium | reverse complement strand
GGCCATGGGAGCCGCACTCGGAGTCGCCGCCGGACACCTGGCAATCTGGCTCGCCATCGGAGTCGCGATTGGAGTCGCCATCGGCAGCAGCTTCCGGCGCAAGGGAATCGATTGTTCGGAGTGCGCCTCCCTCCACCGGCAACATGAAACCAGAAACCTAAGGCAGCAAAGCTAGAAGCTAGAAGCTGTTGTTAACAGAAAAAAGGAGTCCACCATGCCATTACTAGAGCGCGTTTCCACATTAGTCCGGGCCAATCTCAACGACTTGATCGATAAAGCCGAGGAGCCGGAGAAGATGATCAAGCAGGTGATTCTCGACATGCAGAATCAACTGCTGCAAGTGAAGACGCAGGTGGCGATCGCTATCGCCGATCAACACTTGCTCGAGAAAAAGAAGAAAGAAAACGAGGACAAAGTCGCCGAGTGGATGCGCAAGGCCGAGCTGTCGGTCGACAAGAAACAGGACGACCTGGCCCGAGCATCGCTGCAGCGAGTGGAAAGTTATCGTGAGATGAGCGAGAGCTTTGCGCAGCAGGTGACTGACCAGAAAGCTCAGGTGGAGAACCTGAAGTCCGCCCTACGGCAGCTCGAGCAAAAGCTGACCGAGGCTCAGTCGAGGGCTGATCTGCTGATTGCGCAACATCGCCGCGCCCGCGCCGTCGGCAAAGCCAGCGATGCTCGTCTCGCCATGGGCGACGGCTCGAAAGCTGCCGCTTTCGATCGCATGAAACGGAAGGTGGCGCATTCGGAAGCGTTGGGCCAGGCGAAGTCGGAAATCGCTGGAGACAATATGGAAGACCGGCTGGCGGCCCTGGAAAAGGAAGATCGCATTGAGCAGTTGCTGGTGGAGTTGAAGGGAAAACGGGGAGCGTAGACGTCGTTTTTCGGATGCTGCTTACGAGATAAGGCTGCCGTTCTTTGCGGCCGCCATGATGGACTGGACCGTCGTCCTCGCCGGTCCCGCAAGAAAGTCTCTTAAGCGGATTCCGGCAGCTGATGAGCGCGCATCATGGCCCTTTGGCAGCGATGCAAGAAGATCCGTTGCAAGGCGACATCCGCAAATTGCAAGGCCTGCCCGGATTTCGCCGTCGTGTGGGAAACTGGCGCATCCTGTTCGAGGTCGTGATTGAACGCAGGCATGCAGTTATTGCTGCGATCGAGCGGCGAACTTCGACGGCGTGCTAGACAAACAGGCGCGGCTGAAGCCGTGCCCTTTCAAAGCATCGACTACACCGAAGATACTTTGCCCGCGGAGCGAGAGGCGGTGCCGGAGATAGAGAGCGGGTGGCCGTTTTCGCAGACCGCAACCGGATCGGCGCGCAGCACGAACTCGAGCGCTTCGCTTTCCGACATTTGGCTGTTGTCGAGCACATGCCAGTGCGTGCGGGATTGGCAGCCAGGCTCGCCGCATTCCAGTTCGGCTTGCAAGAAATCAAACCGAGTCTCGTCCTCGAGCGGGCGAGTGTAGGGAGCCCATTGCACATCTTTTTTCTCGGAAATGTACCAATGATCGCACTCGCGGCAAATCAGTCTTAACTTCCAGCCGTCTGCTGGCCAGTCAGGGGGATTCGCTCCGGTTGCCGGCGGATCGGGATAAGGCAGTCGAATGCGCGCCGCAGAGGGCGTCGGACAGTCTGGATTCTTGCATCGTACAACCGGCTGTAGGTACATAGACTGCGTCTCCAGGGACAGACCGTACTGGCTCAGCCCTCCGCTTGACCGCCACTGCGCGGCGATTCAAGCCTATCACGGGAATCGTCGCGAGACTTACATCCATTGACCGGGCTGGGTGCATCTCTGTAATCTTGCAGCAGAAAATCGCAGGCCAAAATCTGGCGCAAGACATCGTTGGATCAGAATCCACCCTCAAGGATATTTCATGAAAGAAGTTGCAATTCTACTGGCGGTCGCGCTCATGCTTAACGGTTGCGGCAGCAGCCGCACGCAGACTGCACAAAACGCGGCCAGCGGGATCTGGAGCGCGAACTTGCAGGGTGGAACCGGCGATGCCTCTGGGTTCAGCTTTACCACGCAGTTTACCGTGAACGGGGATGGTTCGTTGAACATCACTTATTTTCAGTTTCTCACCGCAGGGACCTGCTTCCCCGTTTCTGGAGGAAATCAGACTGGCTCAATGGTCTTGAGCACGAACACGAGCACCAACGCCGTGAGCGGAACCTTTACATACAGCGAGCAGTCAGGAAACAACACTCTTACGCTCAACGGAACCGTGACTGGAACGGCGAGCGGGACTACCCTCTCGGGCGGGTCGATCACTGGCACATGGTCCGTGAACGGCGATACCGGATGCATTGCCACAGGCGAGAGTTTTACGATGAAGCAGATTTCCTGAAGGTCTGGATTCTGAAGGTCCGGATTCTGAAGTTCCGGATTCTGAAGTTCCGGATTAGAACCATTCGCTGCGGTAGGCGACCCACCATGCGATAAACAGAACAGGGATGGTGGCGGCCAGACCCCACCACAGCGGCAGCAGAAAATCCGCGAGCAAGCCGAGCACTGTGAAAACCATCCAGAAGATTTTCCGTTCCATACAGAGATTGTAGACTCGTGAATTCCAGAGGTCACGGCGCTATGGAATCAGACCAGCACTTTCGTCATGTCCGTGCTCTGCGATAGAGTGAGAGCCATGAAGCGCTCGCTGCGCGAGATTGCCGAGGCTGTCGGAGCCCGCCTGCACGGGGACGGGAGCCTTCAGATGCGTGGAGTGGCGAGCATCGCTGCGGCTTCGACGGATGACTTGGTGTTCGTGGAAGAAGAAAAATATCTGTCGCGAGCGTTGCAGTCTAAAGCGGGCGCGGTCATTGCGGGAGAGTTCGCCGCGGGCTCAACGGGCAAGCCGCTGCTGATCAGCAGCCATCCAAAACTTGTCTTCGCTCGAGCGGCGCGTCTTCTGCAAGATGGAAGTCACAATGGGGAGGGCGGAGGAATACACGCAACTGCGATCACAGATCCTTCAGCCCGTATTGCGCAGGGAGCAGTGGTAGGAGAACGCGCCGTGATAGCCGCCCATGCGGAAATTGGTGAGAGCACGCGAATCGGCGCTGGGTGCGTCATTGGGCAAGGAGTAAAGATCGGGCGGGAGTGCTGTGTTTTTCCGAGCGTCACGATTTATCCCGGCACGACGCTGGGCGATCGGGTGATTGTGCATGCCGGCGCAGTTCTCGGGAGCGACGGTTTCGGATATGTGCGCGATGCCAAGAGTGGACGATACGAGAAATTCCCCCAGGTCGGCAAGCTGGTGATCGAAGAGGATGTCGAGATCGGCGCCAATACCACGATCGACCGCGGGACGCTCGACGAAACACGCATCGGGCGGGGAACGAAGATCGACAACCTGGTTCACATCGGCCACAATTGCCGCCTCGGAGAGAATGTGGTGATTGCGGCGCAGACCGGGCTTTCGGGTAGCATCGTGATTGAGAACGATGTGGTGCTTGGAGGCCAGGTCGGCATTGGCGAACACGCGCGCATCGAGGAAGGAGTGATGCTGGGCGGTCAGGGCGGCGTGCTACCCAACAAAGTTTTGCGCGGTAAGGGCGTGGCTTTCTGGGGGACTCCGGCGCAACCGGTGCGGCAATACCTGAAGCAATTGGCGGCGCTGGCGCGGCTGGGAAAGAAGAGATAGAAGTGGCGACCATCGTTATTGGCGGGCATTCGCGGAGCGTGGGAAAGACCAGCGTGGTGGCAGAGTTGATTTCCGCACTGCGCGAATACGATTGGACTGCCGTAAAAATTACGCAGTACGGACATGGAGTTTGCTCGGCGAACGGAGCGCCCTGCGACTGCGCGACGGCAGATCACACTTGGGCGATATCAGAAGAGCGAGACCGGAAGGGAGAGTCGGATACGTCCCGCTTTCTGTTGGCGGGCGCGGCGCGAGCGCTCTGGGTGCGAACGGAGCAGGGCAGACTGGCGGAAGCGATGCCCGCGCTGCGCAAGCGGCTCGACCAGTCGCGTTATGTGATAGTGGAATCCAATAGCGTGCTGAAATTCTTGCGCCCGGATTTATATTTGACCGTGCTTGATCCAGCAACAGCGGATTTTAAGACTTCGGCGCGTGAGTTTTTAGATCGCGCAACTGCCGTGATTCTTCACCATGGGTCGAACCCTGGAGGATCGGGGTGGCAAGGAGTTTCCCTGAAGTCAGTTGCGGAGAGGCCGGTGTTCAGAATCACACCGCCGCCCTATGTGACGCCGGAGATTGTCGAGTTCGTGAGAACTCGTATCCTCGAAAGGGTTGCTGAGAACTGAGAGCCGGGAACCGACAACATCTTTTGTTATCCTTCCCAGTGCGGCAAATTCATTCCAGTGCCTGGTTGTTGGTAATTCTCTCGTCGCTTCTGCAAGTGCTCATCTTTCCTCTTGCAGGGCTATACATTTTTTCCTGGGTGGCTTTCGCTCCGCTGATTGTGGCGCTCTTGCGGGCACGGCGGGCAGGGGCGTTGGAGATCGACGGGTCCCTCAATCTTGAAGCTGCGAAGCCGATACAGGCTTTCCTGCTAGCCTATGCCTCTGGAATTCTATGGTATGCGGGGACCTGTTATTGGATTTATGACACGATGCATCAGTACGGCGGGCTGAGCGCGCCGCTCGCTCTGCTGGCGCTTTTTCTTTTCTGTCTCGATCTCGGGCTCTATCACGGACTGTTTGGATTGTTATTGAGCCTTGCGGCCGGACCTGGCCGCGATAATCGCACAGCCCTGGTGGCCGCTCCGTTTCTCTGGGTAGCGGTGGAACTGGCGCGAACGCTGGTCACGGGCTTTCCGTGGAATTTGCTGGGTACCGCACAGGTGGATAATATTTCACTGAGCCGCATCACCACGTGGACCGGCGTTTATGGGATCTCATTCGAGATCATGCTGGTGAATGTCGCAGTGGCGTCGGCATTCCTGGTACCTAAGAAGAAGCGCAGCACGTTGCTGATTGCATCGTTGGTGGCGGCTGCGGTGTTGCAGGCGGGAAGGCTGGTCGACGCTCCCGCGGTGCCGGCGGATCGCGCGGCGCTGCTGGTGCAGGAAAACATTCCGGTGGATGCGACTTGGACGCGCGATAATTTTCAGCGCACGTTGCGCGAACTGTCTGATCTCAGCATTAAGGCTGTCGCGTCGACCTCAGCCTCCCCGAAGGCGGGGACAGTTGATTTGATCGTGTGGCCGGAATCTCCGGCGCCTTTTGTTACGAACGATCCTCTATTTCGCGATCCGGTGAGCCAGATGGCTCGCGACGCGCATAGTTGGGTGGTGACGGGCGCCATTGGAATCACACCTGCTGCACACAGCGGGAAATTCGCTTCTCAGGCGTTTAACTCGGCTGCGTTGATCAGTCCCGGCGGGGAGTGGAGTGCTCGTTACGACAAAATTCATCTGGTGCCTTTTGGAGAATATCTTCCTTTTCCTCGGCTCCTGGCTTTTGCGGGAGGGTTGAGCAAAGAGGTAGGAGAGTTTCAGACGGGAGCGTCGCGAGTTCCGCTTAACGCTGGAGATGTGCGACTCGGAGTTTTTATCTGCTACGAGTCCGTGTTTCCCGGCGAGGTGCGCGAGTTTGCAAAGCAGGGCGCGCAGGTTCTGGTGAATCTTTCGAACGATGGCTGGTATGGCGACAGTGGCGCGTACGCGCAGCATCTGAATCAGACGCGCATGCGGGGTATCGAGAATGACCGCTGGATTTTGAGCGCGACGGACACGGGAGTGACAGCTTCAATCGATCCTTATGGCCGGATCGTGGCGCGGCTTCCCCGCAAGGAACGCGGCGCGTTGATTGCTCCTTATGCCCTCACGTCCGTAACCACGTTCTATACGCGGCACGGCGATTGGTTCGCCTGGCTGTGTGCGATAATTTCAGTAGCGGCGCTGCTCACGCGCTTCGGGCTTCACACAAAAGCAGGCAAGAAAGCTGAAACATCCTCATGAATCAAGAGTTCGAACAGGAATACCAGTCGCTCAATAAAAAGGTACGCGAACTCCGGGAGTATCTTTGACGCGGACAAGCTCCGTCCGCAGCTAAGCGAAATCGAGGGGCAGTCCGCCGACCCGAATCTGTGGTCTGATCCGCAACGTTCGAAGCAGGTGATGCGCGAGAAGAAGCGTCTCGAGCACATGCTGGCCACGGACGCCGACTTGGCGCGGCGCGGCGATGACATTGCCGCTTATTTCGAACTGGCCAAGGAAGGCGAAAGCGTCGACGCGGAATTACGCCGCGAACTCGACGCTCTGCGCGTGTTGGTCGACAAGCTTGAGACTGAGACGCTGCTCTCGGGCGAAAACGATCCGCTGAACGCGATTGTGACCATTCACCCTGGAGCGGGCGGGACGGAATCGCAGGACTGGGCCGACATGCTGCTGCGCATGTATCTGCGATGGGCCGAGCGGCAGAGGTTTGAGACGATTCTCTACGATTATCAGCCGGGCGAAGAAGCGGGGCTGAAGTCGGCAACCTTTGCGGTGAACGGTGATTATGCATTCGGGTTGCTGAGCAGCGAAATCGGAGTTCACCGGCTGGTGCGGATTTCCCCATTCGATCAGGCCAAAAGACGGCATACATCGTTTGCCAGCGTCTTCGTTTCACCGGAAATCGACGACAGCATCGAAGTGGTCATCAAGCCCGAGGACATTCGCACCGACACCTACCGTTCGAGCGGGAAAGGTGGGCAGCACGTGAACACGACGGATTCGGCGGTGCGCATCACGCACCTGGCAACGGGCCTGGTGGCCAGTTGCCAAAACGAACGCTCGCAACATAAAAATCGCGAACGCGCCATGAGCATGCTGCGCTCCAAGATCTATGAATTCGAGATGGAGAAAAAGCGCGCGGCCTCAAAGAAAATTGAAGATTCCAAACTCG
>JAUTWY010000115.1 GCA_030838305.1 Acidobacteriaceae bacterium | reverse complement strand
AACGCGACTTTCCCCAATCCAAGGCCACAATAGAAAAAGTCCTGAAGCAAATGCAGGCCACCACGGCGGGGCGTCTTCCGGTAGTGGATGGTTTTGCGACTGCGGATCATTCTCTGGATCGCTACCGGCGGGCGTATTACCAGTCTAAGTTCCAGGTGACCGCCACGCCCGGGGGCGGAGCTTTGGTTCGGGTGAGTGTACAAGTCACCGCCTGGTACGCGGACCCGGCGGGCGGCCAGTCTGGATATGAGGTATTGAACTCGAATGGACGGTTGGAAGCGGATCTCCTGGATCAGCTGGCGGAACAACTAAACACAAAAGCGCAACCAGCGAGCCCGGGTTCGCCAGTAATTCCCGAGCCCTCCGGATCTGCGAAATCCGCAACCGCGGCGGAACCCGCTATCTCGGCGCCGGTGCCTAGAATTCCAAAGACTACCGGCGGTTTTTCCTCGTCGCTGGCGCAGGGTCTGGCTGAGCAGAACAAAGCGGCGCCCCAGACGACAGCGAAACCGGCCGGCAAAGATGCAAGCTCTCTGCAGGCCGAAGCTCAGAATCTGGAAGAAATCCTTAAGAATCAGGCGCACCCCAATAATCTAGTGGCGGTGAAGAAGTCCGGGACTCCGGTGGTCGAGACCGCGAGTTTAACGTCAAAGGCACTGTTTATGGCCAGCGCTCACGACGAGTTCGAAATGCTGGATTTTAATCGGGACTGGGTTCACGTACGAATTTCCGGTCTCTCACGCGGATGGATCTGGCGCAACAACGTCGAGATGCCCGGCAGCATTCCAGATAATGATTTGCCCACGCCTGCAGGCCCGGCCAATGTCGCTGCGGACGCGTTTCATGTGACCAGGGAAGAGAAGGCGCCGTTCCCGGGAGATTGGGAGCCACTCCGAGGAAAAACTGTAAAGATCGTCTCCGTAGAAAAGATCAACGAGTCGGCCAAGGATTCGGGGCCTCAACTTCGGTTGGAGTTCGCGAAGTTCGTGCTCAACAAGGACTATGCGGAATTGGCGCAGAAGGCGGAAGAACTGGCGGGGATTGTGCTGATCTTCGATTCCGTGGATGGAGGAATGATCGCCGCAACACTGTCCACGTTGCAGCAGTGGAAGGCCGGGAAATTGTCAGACGCGGCTTTGTGGCATCAATGTTTTTTTGATCCGCCGGAAACGTTTACTCCGTCTGGTTCTGCGGCGAGTCAATAACGGATTTTCGCGTTCGAATGGATGGGTCACTGCGAATTGCTGCGTGATTCCTAGTTTCGACTTGACTTTCGAAAGCCATGAGCGTACCTATGCAATTCTTGGGTGTGTGGCCGGACCCAGTGTGCGCTTGGTATATTTGCTTGAACCCGTCCGTTGAGTTAAACGCGTCAGGAGAACCTCACTACTAATTTCCCTATGAGCACGATGACTCAACCCCTGGTTTTATTTCGTAGGCAAGCGACGTCTCTGTTGCGCGATTACGCCGAGCTCATGAAGTTGCGAGTCACCACTCTGATTGTTATGACTGCCTGGTGCGGTTACTATTTCGGAGCGCAGAAAGCCGGGGTTTCTTCGCTCTCCTGGGGACTGTTCCATGCGTTGTTGGGAATTGCGCTGGTCTCGAGTGGAACCGCAGCGCTGAATGAAGTCATGGAACACAAAGTCGACGCGAACATGCGGCGTACCGCCCAGCGTCCGCTGCCCGCTGGCCGCATGAGTCTGCGTCATGCTACGACTGCGGGCTTGCTGGCGACGTTGGGCGGGTCAGCCTATCTGGCCTTTCTCGCCAATCCGCTGACGGGGTTGCTGACGTTACTAACCTCGGTTGTTTATCTGGCTGCCTACACACCGTTGAAGCGGATCTCTCCCATTTGCACTTTCGTGGGTGCTTTTCCGGGAGCGATGCCAGGCGTTTTGGGTTGGACGGCTGCGCGCGGCCATTTGGAGTGGAGCACGCTGATCTTGTTTGCCATACTTTTTGTATGGCAGTTCCCGCATTTCTTCTCGATCGCATGGCTTTACCGCGAGGATTACGCGAGTGGAGGAATCCGTATGCTGCCGGTGGTTGAAGAAGATGGACGGTCCACGGCTCGCCGCATCGTGGGTTATTCGCTGATTTTGATTCCGCTCAGTCTTTTGCCCAGCTTTTTCGGCATGGCGGGCAAGATTTATCTGGGGGGAGCGCTGGTTCTGGGTGTTGCGCTATTCTATTTTAGTGCCCGGCTCGCGTTTCTCAAGCTGCCCATCAACAGTCCGCGATCCAAAATGTTGGCTCGTCATGTATTGCAGGCCACGGTCGTGTATCTCCCGTTATTGTTTGTGTTTATGATGGGAAATTCGGCGCGGCCCTGACATCGGCTAAATCGCTCTATTTGATTGCGCTGCCAACATTCGAGAACACGTTGCCGGCGTTCGACCCAATCAGCCGGACCGTGCTCACGACGATGATAAGAATCACGGCGAGCATCACGGAGTACTCAGCGATATCCTGTCCTTCTTCATCGGACCAGAGAGTGCGTAAGAAGTATTCCATAATATTCTCCTTGCTTCAGGCTCCAGTCGCGGCATAAGCGCTTGTCGCCGGCTGGGCTTGCGAATTGAAAAGACTTAAACCCCATGCTTCCTTTTCCTGAGAAAAGGCCTTGAGGCCGACCTGGTATTCTTTCGTCCCATCCAACAGCTTGGTCCATACCACCCTGAAATCCATGCGGCGCTGGTGATAGAGCACTGTCAGCGTGTCGCGCACTTTCAGTTGCCGGCGCACCGCTCCCAGGCGCACGCCAGTGGGCGTAAGGTCAAGAGTATGTGCCAGTTCTTCAAATGACACGCCCGCAGCGTCGGTTCCTCGAACTCGCACCGGCAGCACGGCCAGGATGCGATCCTGCCGGCGCCGGTTTGTTTGCACACTAGCTTCCTGCATTTGGGCTGGAGACATTGTCCGACAAACTACTCCGAGCCGGAATGGCTCCGATGAGGGAGGCACGAAGGTAACTAGCTTCCCCCGGGGATGGTTTAAAACCGGGTTCCCACGGCGAATGCTGCGTAACCCAATCCCGCAGCGGGAGAAGGAGACCAAGATTCAGTCATCCGGGGTTGGCTGATCCCCTTCTCTTCGATACACTGCATCCAAGATACACATGCGGCGCATCGGGGTTGATGGTCAAAATATCGCGGTTTTGTTGTTGTTGTTGTGTTGGGGTCTGGCGGCCGTCTGCCAGTCGTCCAGCCAGCCACTCGATTCAGGAGGGACTTCGTACTCAGCCCAGAACTCTCCGCTGCCAGTCGATCAGGTGGCGCGCAAACTTGAGGAAAGGAACGCGCAACGCGCCATGGCCCTGAATCAATTTTCCGGGACGCGCGTCTACCGTATGCAATATCACGGTTTTCCTAGTGATCGCGATGCGGAAATGGTGGTCAATGTCACCTACCGCGCTCCGGGTACCAAAGAGTTTCATGTTGTGTCCCAGACTGGCTCCAAATTTGTTATTGACCATGTCTTCAAGAAACTGCTGGAAGGCGAGCAAGAAGCTGCCAATCAGGAGAACCGTGAGCGCACCGCACTGAGCAGGGAAAACTATAACTTCACTTCCGCCGGGTACGAAATTACGCCGGACGGCCCGCAATACGTAATCAATCTGCTGCCCAAGAGCAAGAACAAGTTTCTTTATCGCGGAAAAATCTGGGTAGACGCCAAGGACTTCGCCGTGGTGCGGATTGAAGGAGAACCTGCCAAGAATCCCTCCGTCTGGATCAAGAAAACTGAAGTTCGGCACCGGTACGTCAAAGTAAACGACTTCTGGCTTCCATCCGAGAACCATACGGAAAGCTTCATACGGCTTGGCGGTCGAGCCATCCTTTCCATCGAATACAAAGATTACAAAATCACCAAAGCCGCGCCCCTGCGTGCGGGTGGGAATGAAAACGAAGATTCGAAGTGACCGAAGCTCTCCCCGCTTACTTCAGACACCCTGAAAATGTATATTGTGACTGTCCTTCCCAGGCGCGATTTGAACCTGGGAAGCAGAGCGGACAATACATTTGGTCGGACTGATTCTATACTTCGTTTTGGGCGTGGCTCTCATTGGCACGCTGTCTTCAAGCGTGTTTCTTGCGCTGGCTTTGATGGGTGTGATCCGGTTTCGCAGGGACGCCAGTCAGCAGCTCCACGCAATTCCCGGCGATGCGCACCTTCCTCCCGTCTCGGTTCTTAAACCTGTGCACGGATTGGAAGCTCAACTTAAAGAGAACATCGAAAGCTTCTTCCGGCAGGACTACCCAAACTTCGAAATTCTGTTTGCTTCGGACCGCGCGGATGATCCAGCCCTGGAGGTTGTGCGGGAAATAAGAGCGCGTTATCCGCACATCCGATGCCGGGTGCTGGTCGTGAACCCACCCTGGCCCAACCCGGTGGTATACGCCTTTCATAGCATGGCCGAGGCAGCGACGCATGAGATTCTGGTCACAGCGGACAGCGATGTGGAAGTTTCTGCCAACTATTTGCGGGAAGTCGTAGCGCCGTTGCTCGATCCCCAAGTCGGCATGGTGACGTGCGTGTATCGCGGCAAGAATGTGGCCGGATTTTTCTCTGGTCTGACGGCGATTGGCATGTCGGTGGAAATGACGGCTGGAGTGCTGGTGGCAAATCTGCTGGAAGGAATGAAATTTGGATTGGGTCCGACCACGGTAGTCCGCAAGGATTCTCTGGCCAGGATTGGCGGCTACGCCGCGTTGCAAGACTACATGGCTTACGACTTTGCCATCGGGAATCTGATCGCGAAGGCGGGGTATCGTGTCGTGCTCTCCGGCCACATCATCGATCACGTGGTAAATCAGAAATCGTTCCGCCACATGTGGCAGAATCAGTTGCGGTGGGCGCAAACGACGCGCTACTCGCGGCCCAAGGGACATTTTGGAACGGGCCTGATTTTCTCCATGCCCTATGGCGTACTCGGATTCATCGCATGTGCAGGATTGGGACATTGGGGAGTTGGCGCAATTTTGTTGAGTCTAGCTGTGCTGAACCGACTTGTCGAAGCGTGGCTTGTAGGCTGGATGGTGGTTCGTGATCCCCATGTGCGCCGCGCCCCCTGGCTTTATCCCCTGCGCGATCTGCTCGGTTTTGTGGTCTGGTTCGCCAGTTACCTGAATCTGCGATACGTTTGGCGAGATGGCCGATTTGAGTTGAAGGGAGACCGAATCGTCTTGCGGCAGACTTCGTCGGACAACATGTGAGAACGGTAGAAGTCGCCGATATCACAGAGAAGGGCTGATCTCTTTTTTAGTCAAGCGTGGAATTATCCGACTGCCGAATTCCGGTGCCGAATTCCGGTGCGGCAAACAGGCCGGGAACCCGCTATACTCCTTCCGCCATGAATGCACGAAAGAACCCACTCTCTTATTTTGCGATACTGATTTGTGCTCTTCCTTTTCTCCTGATCTGTACTTCCCTTTTCGCGCAGGAACGCCCCGCTCCGGCATCTCGCGCCGCGATCGTACTAGACTCCATGCCGCGCGTCGTCAGCATCGATCAAGTTTCGCTCTCTCCCGATGGAACTCAGGTCGCTTACATTGTGAAAGGAGAAATAGCGGTAGTCCCTGTCCATGGCGGGTCTTCACGCACAATCACGCTGGCGAGCAAACTCGAACTCCGCGATTTGGCATGGTCTGCCGACGGTAAACAAATCGCATTCGTCGCCGACTTGCCGGGGGATATTCCTGCCGCTCAAGTTTGGATCGCGGCCCTCGATGGCAGCGCTCCGGTGAAACATGCGGAGCTCAAAGGATATGCACAGTTGCCGCGGTTCTCACCCGATGGGTTGAGGCTCGCTGTTTTGTTCATCGAAGGCATTCCGAGAATCGCGGGCCCCTTGCAACCCATGACGCCTCTCGCCGGAGTCATCGACGACAAGGTGTACGAGCAACGGATTGCCATCGTGGACTTGAAAACGGATCACCTGACTCAAGCAACGCCTGCAGACATGTACGTCTACGAATATGACTGGATTCCCGACGGAGAAGGGTGGGCGGTGACAGCGGCGCATGGGTCCGGAGACGCTAACTGGTACCTGGCACGTTTATATTTCGCGAATGCGAGAACCGGCGAGATGCGTGAGATTTATAAGCCAAAGCTGCAAATCGCAGAGCCGCGGGTTTCGTTCGACGGAAAGGATGTGGCATTTATTGAAGGATTAATGAGCGACGAGGGTTCCACCGGCGGCGACATCCATGTCGTTCCAATCACAGGTGGTAGAGCGCGAAATCTTACTCCCAACATGAAGTCGTCGCCTTCCGCGCTGGCGTGGACCGCTGCCGACCGCATCACATTCGCGCAAAATCTCGACGGAAATTCCAGCTTCGGCAGCGTAAGCAGCAAGGGCGGCGCGGCCCGGACGCTGTGGACCGGCGAAGAAACGGCGGCTCCGTCGGGGGACGAATGGGTTCCGCGGCGCACCGCAGCCGGGGATAACTTGATAACCGCGGTTGTGCGTCAAGCAGCCCACACTCCACCGGAAGTCTGGGCGGGTCCGATCGGGGAGTGGAAGCAAATCAGCAACCTAAATGCTGAACTCAAGCCCGCATGGGGCGAAATGCGCAACGTGAATTGGATGAACGGCACGACGCGAGTACAAGGCTGGTTGATGCTGCCAAGAGATTTTGCGTCCGGCAAAACGTATCCCCTGATTGTCAATGTGCACGGAGGCCCGTCTGCTGCCTGCATGTCGCGCTGGGACGAGCGCGGCATGGGAGCCGAATCGGCGATGGGTTACTTTGCACTCTGCCCGAATCCCCGCGGCAGCTACGGACAGGGAGAAGCCTTCACCCAAGCCAACGTAAAAGACTTCGGCGGCGGCGATTATCGCGACATCATGGCCGGGGTGGATGCCCTTTCCAAGCAGTATCCAATCGATAGCAAGCGTCTCGGCATTCGCGGGCACAGTTATGGGGGGTATATGACGATGTGGGCGGAGACTCAGACCGAACGTTTTTCGGCTGCAGTTTCGGGCGCCGGCCTTTCCGATTGGGTGAGCTACTACGGCCTCAACGATATTGACGAATGGATGATTCCATTTTTCGGCGCATCGGTCTATGACGATCCGGCCGTTTATGCGAAGAGCGATCCCATGCATTTTGTCAAAGCGGTGAAGACGCCGACGCTCATCCTGGTAGGCGATCGCGACGGAGAAGTTCCGATGGAGCAATCGGTCGAGTGGTGGCACGCTCTCAAAAATCTGCATGTGCCCACAAGGCTGGTGATTTATCCCAATGAAGGGCATGCGATCGCAAAGCCCGCCGACGCCCGGGACTACAGGCTGCGCTCTCTTGAGTGGTTCGACGAATGGTTCGCCAAAGTACCTTAGTCAGCACGGGTGCTGAACTCATAGACCGTTACGCTGTGAAACTTCTGTCCCGGCTTCAGCTCCGTCGAGGGAAACTTAGGGTGATTGGGAGAATCAGGAAAGTGCTGAGTCTCCAGGCAAAATGCATATCGTGCTTTATAAACTCTGCCTTCTTTTCCCGTGATCGAACCATCGAGAAAATTTCCGGTGTAAAGCTGCACTCCGGGTTCGGTCGTTAGCACCTTCAAGATCCGTCCACTATTCGGCTCGTAGGCTTCGGCGGCCTCGGCTAACTGCCCCGAAGGATGATCCAGTACGAAACTGTGGTCGTAACCATGACCTAGCTTCAGTTGGGCGTCGTCTGCATTAATCCGCTCGCCGATCTTATGCGGCTTGCGAAAATCGAACGGCGTGCCTTCCACGGATTTCAATTCTCCCGTTGGAATCAGCATCGCGTCCACGGGAGTCATGCGGGAAGCATCGATCTCAAGCACCGTTCCCAGAACATCGCCGTTTCCCTGGCCGGCCAGGTTGAAATAAGAATGGTTGGTGAGGTTGAGGACCGTGCGCTTATCGCTGGTCGCGGAATACCCGATTCGCAGAGCGCCGGTGCTCAGCGTATATCGCACATGGGCGGTCAGGGTGCCAGGAAAACCCTGGTCTCCGTCCTTGCTTACGTGAGTTAGTTCCACTCCATCCGGAATCTGTTTCGCTTCCCAAACCACCTTGTCGAAGCCAATGGGCCCTCCGTGGAGAGCGTTATCGCCATCATTTTTTGGGATGGAATAAGTGTGCCCGTCAAGTTGGAAGGTGCCATGCGCGATACGGTTCGCGTAACGGCCCACGACCCCTCCAAAATGTGCCGTCTGGGCCACATACTTCTCAACCGAGTCACAGCCCAGCACCACGTCTTCGAGTTTTCCGTTTCGATCCGGCACGCGCAGAGAAACAACAATCCCTCCATACGTCATGATGCCGACTTCGATCTTGCCATCCTTTAACGAGTAGAAGTCGACGGGCGTTCCTTCCGGGGTGTGCCCGAACGCCTGCTTGGCAACCAGAGTCTTTGCTGACACGGTTGCCGTGAGAACAATCAGCGCCGCGAAAATTGCAATGGAGTGCTTAGCTTTGTTCGAAAACATATTCCTTCTCTCTGCGCGTCCGCGCTCTTGCAGGGGCGCGCGGGGAAGCTGCCGCCGGAGCCATACCCCTCAAGGGAATAGGCTCGACGAGGCGTACCAGATGGATGGTATACGGCTCAAGCAAACCTGCCAAGCACATCTCAGCGAAGCCTAGCGGAAGGCGCGTAGGCGCGCGGGGACCAAGGTGGGTCGCTCGGAACGCGGAGCAAACAGAATCGCCAGCAATGAGCCGATTCCTACTCCGGCCATCAGAAAAGTGACGGCAGTAGAAATGTCGTATTGAGTTCTGAATCGCATCATAAGGGCCATATAAGTTTTGGGTACTCGCCGTTCCATGGGCGGTTCGTTCCACACGCGCGGAGGACTCGACCTGCACCTCCGCGCTCAGGACTAAGGGACGCACATCCGGGAACTGAATCTCTACGAAAGTGGCTCGATGCGAT
>JAUTWY010000102.1 GCA_030838305.1 Acidobacteriaceae bacterium | reverse complement strand
CGCGCCGAGACGGTCAATTCGCTGAGTTGGCTTATGGCATTCGCATTCGGACTGACTTCAATTATGTTCCAGCGAACCTCGAAAACGTCTCCGTTGCATGCTTGGTAGTTCATGGCATAGCCGGTGATGGCGGAGGTCGCCAGGGCGGGGGCCGGTTGAGTCCAATCGATGTCTCCAGTGGCGGTAATGGCAGCCCCACTTCCGGCTTGTGATCCGGTCGTCGAGGCTTTGTGTTGCGCCGCTGCTCCGAGGGCACAGTCTTCAATCGTGACAAATCCGGATGTCGGATAGTTCGTATAAGTTGCGAACCTCTCCAGGATTTCCTGATCCAGAATTACGGCGGTGGTGTCGTTCTTGTTGCGCGCATTCGCCTGCACTCCGGCCAGAATCATACCCGTGGCCCCCAACATTCCGATGGAGAGCACGGTCATGGCGATTAGAAGTTCCAGCATCGTCATTCCGGTCTGAGCGAGTTCCGCGTGGCGGCGGGCGCATGCGGATTGAATATTTATCGTTTCAGGCATCTTGTTCCTCAATTCCGTAGTACCCAATTGCCACTGCCGTCAGCGCCCCAAAGTTGAACACGTCCGCTGGGGTTCACGGCGACCGCAGCCCAGGGAGAATTGCCCAAGATCACGTTTTTCGACATGAAAATGACAAAGCCATTCGTGGTATTGGTTGGGCAGACGGCGGGAGTGGCAACGCAGGGAAGTCCGCGCGCATTGAAGCTGGGTGCATTGATTGATGGATTGGCGACGAACCCCAGACCGGCAAGAAACGCCGCTTCGTTAGGAGCTCCACTGCCGGCTCCCTGAGCAATGGTCATGTTTTGGGCGAAGGGCAGGACAGGATCCCCGTTGACATAAGCCACACCCGGCCGATCGATGTAGTAGATCGGTTGGCCCGCAGGCAGCGCTCCTGGCTGGACCGAGTAAAACGTATTTCTTCGGACCGCCTGCATCCGAGCGGTCTGCAACATACTGGCGTACTCCGACGCGACATATCGCAGGCTAAGATCGCTAACGACCGTCACCAGTTTGGGAACGCTGATGGCCGACACGATCATGATCACGGCGATCACGAGCATCAACTCAATCAGCGAAAAGCCTTGCGTTTTCTTCTGTGTTTTGGAATCCAGCATAGTGAAAGCGCTCTATTCTCGGTTCGTGGGAATATCCCCGCGTGTTGTCATCGTAGGGGTAGGCTGGTGAGGGGTCAAAGCACGACAGTTCCATGTCCGCGCATTGGGCTTTTGTAATCACGCAGGTTACGAATGTCACTCGTTGAGAACAGTTCACTTAGTGAGATTCCGCAGGAATTTTCGAGCAGTACAAAGATGACTGCGGTAACTTGTCGCAGGAACCTTCGTGAAACTAGGATCGAAGTCAGGGAAGTTAGGTATGACTCTGTCGGCGCTATTGGTGTGCGCGGATGTAGCCGCAGTCGATGTTCTGCGCCGCGTCCTGGAAGAACTCGGCATGAAGGTCGAGTTGTGCCCGGACTCCATACGCGGAGCCGTGAGATTGGCACAAGAGCGATTTAATCTAATCGTTCTAGACTGCAAGACCCAGAGAGATGCGATTGGTTTATTGCTCGGGAGCCGCACCTCTCGCCTGAACGACTCGACCCTGGCGGTGGTTGTGGTGGAGGGACAGGAGAGCATCCGAGAGATGTTCTCGCTCGGAGTCAATTTCGTGGTGTACAAGCCGGTTGCCTATGAGCGCGCACTCAGCAGCCTGCGCGCCGCGCAAGCTGTGCTGCACCGGGACAAACGCTACAAGGCCCGCGCGCATGTGCATACCCAAGCGACCGTTGAGTATGCAGGCGGGGAACAGGTGAGAGCGACCCTGGTTGATCTGGCGGAAGACGGGATGGCGGTGAACTTCGACAAGAAGTTGCCGCCGACATGCAGAATCTATTTTCAATTCCAATTGCCGGGGCAGAAGTCGATCGTGCGCCTTTCCGGGCAAGTGGTGTGGCAGGATTGGAACGGGCGCGCTGGCGTGCAGTTTGTGGATGTGCCACAAACGTCGCGGCGCATTGTGAGCGAATGGTTGGAAAAGAATCTGGATGATGCGCCTGACGACGAGTCGACTTCGGAGGCCGTGAGTGTGGGACCGATCGCCCCACCGCGTGTGGGACCGATCACTCCGACTGTAGGACGCTCCGCTGTGCCAAGTAGCGTAGTGCCGGCGGCCGGGCAGACGGAGAAGCAGGACGGGAAGAATCGCGAAAGGGAAGCGGTGGCTCGGTTGCGATCCGAGCCCGACAATCGCCGGCAAATCCGATACGCGTGCCGTCTGGGAGCAGAAGTATTCCAGGCCGGAAGCTCAGTGCGAAACTACTGCCATCTGAGTGACCTCAGCCCAGGGGGATGCTATCTCGAAATGCCTCTGGTGTTCGCGCAAGGGTCGGGGGTTGAGATCACGGTGCGCACTCACGAGTTGAAGTTGCGATTGAGCGGTCAAGTGAAGGCCTCGCATCCTGGATACGGGATGGGTATCTCGTTCAGACTGAGTACGAACGAAGAACGTGAAGGCGTACAGCAGTTGATTGATTTCGTGGCGGCCAGCAGCCGGAGCAGAGAGTAGCTATCTGGTGGTGGCGGTTTCTTCCGCCACTGCTTTCCGGAAATAATCCAGCGACATTTTCAGGCCGGCTTCAAGTTGAATCTTGGGTTCCCATCCCAGGAGTTGCCGGGCTTTGGTGATATCGGGGCGGCGCTGTTTGGGATCGTCCTGAGGCAGAGGTTCGTAGCTGATCTTGCTCTTCGATCCCGTCACCTTTATTACG
>JAUTWY010000086.1 GCA_030838305.1 Acidobacteriaceae bacterium | reverse complement strand
GACCAACCGCGGCCTTTTGATTCTCTACGCCATCGACGACCACCGCGCTCGCATTGAAGTTGGCTATGGGCTGGAGCCGATCCTGCCGGATGGCAAAGTGGGGGGATTTCAGCGGGAAGCCATTCCGCTCATGCGCGCCGGCAACTACAGCAAGGCACTGCTGCTTGTGACATGGCGTGTGGCGGGCGTGATCGCGCAGGACGCCGGCGTTCAACTTACGATGCATCAACTGGTGGCGCCTCCAGCCGAGCGCGTGCAGCAGCCTGGCGCTGGGATGTCCGCGGGCGGAGTTATTCTGCTGATCGTAATTGTGCTGATTGTTCTTTTCACTCCGCTTCGCGGGATACTTTTCGGAATGCTTCTTTCCGGAATGTTAGGCGGTGGAGGCGGATATAGAGGCGGAGGCTGGGGCGGGGGTGGATTTGGCGGCGGGGGTGGCGGTTTTGGCGGATTTGGTGGGGGAAGTTCCGGAGGCGGCGGGGCTAGCAGTAGTTGGTAGGCAGCGAGGTTGCGAATGGTTCCAGAGAAAAAGATGAACGACTTTGTCAGCCGGTTGCGAGATGCGGCGGGTGCGAACCTGGAGAGCGTGATCCTGTTCGGATCGGCGGTGGCGGGAGATTTTCATCCTGAGTTCTCCAACGTCAATCTGTTCTGTGTGATTCGCGACGGCTCCTTCGCGGCCTTGCAGGCTCTGGCGCCCGCGGTGAAATGGTGGGACGACCAGAAACAGCCGCCACCCTTGTTCATGACTCGTGACGAGATCAAGCGCTCCACCGATGTATTTACGATTGAACTGATGGACATTAAAGAGCACCACCGCATGCTCTTTGGCGAAGATGTACTGCAGGATTTGACGATACCGACAAAGCTCCACCGGGTCCAGGTGGAATACGAGTTGGGAGAAAAACTCGCGCTGCTGCGGCAGCATCTGCTGTTGGCGTCAGGAAACGATTCGCGGATGTGGGAATTGCTGTTACGATCGGTCTCGTCGTTCGCCACACTTTTCCGGCACGCGTTGATGGTGTTGGGTCACGAGGCGCCGGTTGGCAAGCGCGAGGCCGTGCAGGCGTTATCGAAGCAGATTGGATCGGATGCCTCGGCGTTCCTGCAGGTGCTGGACGTGCGAGAGAAAAAAGCAGACCGCAAGAAGTTCGATGTGGCAGACGTTTTCTCCAGATACCTCGCGACGTTGGAGCGGGTAACCGCGGCAGTTGATAGAATGCTGGATTCGGATAGCGCCGGTCCCGTGTAATTGCTAGCTGCGCTTTTTAGGAGACTCTAATGAGTAAGGCTCTGATTGCGGTTGTGATCGTTGTAGCGATTATTTTGCTCGTCGTTCTCTTTGCCTTTGGCCAGTATGTGAGCGTGAAAAATACGCTGGTCAGCAAGAACGAATCAGTCAAGGCAGCATGGTCGCAGGTCGACATCGTGCTGCAACGCCGCGCCGACCTCATCCCGAATCTGGTCGAGACGGTAAAGGGATATGCGAAGCAGGAGCAAACTGTCTTCGGCGATATCGCGAAGGCCCGCTCTGCCCTGCTCTCCGCCGGGTCGCCGCAAGAAAAGATCGCAGCCAATGGGCAGCTCGATGGAGCGCTCGGTCGCCTGCTGGTGATCGTCGAGAATTATCCGCAGTTGAAGTCCAACGAGAATTTCCTTCGTCTGCAGGATGAGCTGGCGGGCACGGAGAACCGGATCGCTGTCGAGCGCAAACGCTACAACGACACCCTGCGAGACTACAACACCTACGTGCAACAGTTCCCCAACAGCATTTTCGCGGGCTTCGCCGGCTTCAAGCCTAACGAAGCTTATTTTGAAGCATCGCCCGGGTCGCGCGAAGTTCCGAAGGTGAACTTCTCAAGTCCGGGAGCGGCGGCTCCGCAAGGGAATCCTCAGCCCGCACCGGTGCACTAGGAATCCGGGGTGCGAAGAGCAGTTAAGTTCTCACAGTAGTTGTCTTGGAAGGCCGCGCCCGCGGCCGGCTAGAAGGGCCGGACCAGGATGATCGTTACCAACACCACAATGCAGAGGGCGAGGAGAGCAAGCGACAGCTTCTCGCTTTTCTTCACACCCTTCCACATGCCCGGCTTGGTTTCCATGGTGTTGCCAGTTTGTTGCATGAAACTACCTTTCACAATGGCTCGACTGTGCTTGGCACCTGGGTAACGTGTCTAAAGGTCGGGATATACCCTGACACCAACGGGACGTAGTTCCGTCACTCGGACGCGGCGGGCAGTTCCCAACCTTCGTCTTTCATTTTCTTGTTAGTCCAGTGCTGCAACTTCTCGAAGAGCGCCGGGTCAATCACAGCAAAGCGCAGCCCGACGCGGCCTTCCCCGCCGAACCAGACGATGCGAGCCTTGGCTTGAAAAACGGTTTCGCTCTCAGGCAACGGAAAACTCACGTCGAGAAGGCCCGTAAACCGCATGGCTTCTTTCAGGCCATCCACGCCCATGCCCCCAGTGCTCAGATTCACGCCTTGTACGCGTACTTCCTCACCTTTCTGGTTTTTTAGCGCGACGTCAAGGGTCACCCGGGCGCGGAAAAATTTTTGCTGCTCGAGGCTGATGAATCCCAGGGAGTTTGCCGCGTCGGCAGAGTTTACGTTGATGTTGTATTCCTTCAGCTTTCGGCTGAGGGTGCGGCGGGAGATGCCGAGTTGTTCCGCGGCCTGGCTGCGATGGCCGCCACTGCGCTCGAGCGCCCGGATAATCATCTGTTCTTCCATGCTATCGAGGTTACCCACCGGCATGGAAGCTGACTGACGCTGTGCCACAGGGTTTCCCGACATCGCATCTGTCACCTGCGATTTATGGATCTCGAGCTGACGCGACTCCACGGCCACGCGCGCGATGAGGTTGCGCAGTTCGCGAACATTGCCCGGCCAGGCGTGCGAAAGCAATGCGGAAACGGCATCCGGCGTGAATGAGCTACCGGGCTTTTTAAGGCTGAGAAAATGTTCGGCCAAAGCAACGATGTCTTCGGGCCTTTCCCGCAGAGGTGGCACGCGAAGTTGAAACTGCCCGAGTCGATGGAAGAGGTCTTCGCGAAAGCGGCCAGCCTTTACCGCCGCATCCAGATCCTGATTTGTGGCGGCGACGATGCGCACGTCCACCTGAATCTTTCGATGTCCTCCCAGCCGATAGAAGGGATATCCGTCGAGCACGCGCAATAGCTTGACTTGAGTTTGAAGTTGCAATTCGCCGATTTCATCGAGGAAGAGCGTCCCCTTGTCAGCCAGTTCGAACAGGCCTGCTCGAGACGAGTCGGCGCCAGTAAATGCGCCCTTTTCATAGCCAAACAACTCGCTCTCGACCAGATTTTCAGGCAACGCCGCGCAGTTGATATCCACCCACGGCCGGCTCTTGCGGTGGGAAGACTGGTGGATGGTGCGGGCAATGAGTTCCTTCCCGGTTCCAGTTTCGCCGGTAATGAGGACGCTCTCGGTATGGCCGGCCACGCGGTCCACCATGCGCATGAAGCGGTGCATGAGAGGGCTAGCGAGTAGGAGATTCGTGCCGTCAATTTCACGAGAAACGGTATGCGCGGAATCGTCTTCTTCCCCGTTGAAAGAGGACGCGATCTTCACTGCCTCCTCAGTGACAGAGAAGAGAGCAACCAACCCTGTCGAAGCAGAACGCCCGTCGCGCAGCAAAGAAACAGATAACTCTATCGTGATGGTTTTCCGGGATTTGGTTTGACACCGAAAACAAGAACGATACTGGCCGTCCTTTGCCGTCGCTGCCAGCAGAGTTTCCTGCAACTGCCTCTGCTCGGTGTTGTCCCCGAATAAGAAGAAGGCGGCCAGCGGACGGCCCAGGACTTCCGCGGAGGTATTGTCGAATACATCCAAGGCAGCTTCGTTGCAGCCGGTGATTCTCCCTTCCGGGTCGGCCGACAACATGGCGATTTTTTGCAAGACACTGGCATGGAGACTTCCCGCAGCCAAGGTTTCTGAAGCAGCGGGGCCTATTCCGGCGCTGCCGGGCACACGTTCTTGTGGCCGCGAATTGATGTTTTCTCTTGTCATTCCGCACGTTTGGAGTTGATCTTGACACACAGAACAGTCGTTGCAGAAAGGTATGCTGCCCGGGATGATAACGAAAGTAATCGATACTTGACGGTTTCTAGAATGCGAGCGCTGAGAGTCGCCGAATCTATCTGCCGACGAACCGGTCTTCCGGCGTTACCTCAGTAAGCTACTTAAAACTCTGCAATAACAATACGATTTTACTGAACAGGCTGGCCCGAAGTGTGCGTGGGAGAAACCTTCCATGCCCCGGAGGCCGTCTGTCGATTCCCCTGCAATAGAAGTAATTACGCAATGTCGACTCGGACGAAACTATTTGTCGGGATCACGGTCTCGCTCGGAGTAGTGGTGCTGTGCTCTGCTCTCTGGCACTGGCAATCCGCTGACCTGACACGGTTTGCCTGCTATCTGGCGGTAGCCATCCTCGCCTCCAGCCTGAAGGTGCAACTGCCGGGCATCGACGGCACAATGTCAGTGAATTTCCTTTTCATTCTGCTCGGTGTGATGGAACTGAGTCTGCCGGAAACCCTGCTCATCGGTTGCGCCGCGACGTTGGTGCAAAGCGTATGGCACGCGCGCAATCGATTGGATCCGGTGAAGGTCCTGTTCAACGTCTTCGGAATGATGGCCAATGCCAGCGCCCTGTGCTACGTAAGCTATCACTGTCTGGATGCGAAAGTAGGCAACAACAAACCTATCCTGCTGATGGCGGCGGCACTGGTTTTCTTCCTGGCAAACACGCTGCCAATTTCGGTGGTGATCGCTCTAACAGAAAACAAGTCCAGCCGTAAGGTCTGGTCGAACTGCTATTTCTGGTCGTTCCCCTACTACCTCGTCGGAGCAGCCGCGGTGGGGCTGGTGGGAATCGTGAACAGCCGCGCCGGCTGGCAAACATCGCTGCTGGTGCTGCCGGTAATTTATTGGGTGTACCGCTCTTATCGCCTCTATCTGGGACGACTGGAGGCCGAGAAAGAGCGAGTGGAAGTTGAGAAACGGCACGTCGAACAGATTGCGTCGTTGAACATGCGCACCATCGAGGCTCTGGCCCTGGCCATCGAGGCCAAGGATCACACCACCCATACCCATCTGCAACGCGTGCGGACATACGCCGTGGAGATTGCCAAGGAGATCGGCCTTTCACCCGATGAGATCGAGGCTTTGCGAGCCGCGGCCCTGCTACATGACATTGGCAAACTCGCCGTGCCGGAGCACATCATCAATAAACCGGGCAAGTTGACTGTAGAAGAGTTCGAGAAGATGAAGGTGCATCCGATCGTGGGTGCGGAGATCCTGGATCGAGTGGCTTTTCCTTATCCCGTCGCGCCTATCGTGCGCGCGCATCACGAAAGGTGGGATGGGTCAGGTTATCCCGCGGGCCTCGCCGGCGAGGAGATCCCCATGGGGGCCCGGATTCTCGCGGTCGTCGACTGCCTCGATGCTCTGGCGTCGGACCGGCAATATCGTTCCGCCATACCGCTGGATCGCGCCATGGATACCGTGAAGGAGAAAGCGGGAAAGTGGTTCGACCCGAAAGTGGTGGAGGTTTTGGAGCGCCGCTATGTGGAACTGGAACGCATCGCCCAAACTCATGAAGATGGCTTCGTCCCCTGTGGCTTTTCGATGGACCTGCGAGTGGAACGCGGACTTGCTCCAGCCACCGGATTCGAGAAGTGGACCCCCAACTCGCTGAACGAAACTGACTTCCTGTCTTCCATTGCATCGGCCCGGCATGAAGCGCAAGCCATGTTCGAGTTAAGCCAGGATCTTGGCAACTCTCTCAGCCTGAGCGAAACACTTTCGGTGCTGTCAATGCGACTGCGCAGACTGATTCCCTACGATTCGATCGCCGTCTTCGTGAACCGGAATGGCTGGCTGCTGCCGGAATTGGTGAGTGGCGAAAACTTTCGCGTCCTGTCGTCGCTGAAAATCCGCGTAGGCGAGGGCTTATGCGGCTGGGTCGCGGAGAACTGCAAGCCCATCATCAATGGCAATCCGCAAGTGGAAGAGGGTTACGTTGCCGACCCTAAAACCGCCACGCTCGCTTCGGCTCTGGTGGTTCCATTGCAGGGATTGAATGGCGTCGTAGGTGTTCTGGCAATGTATCACTCCAGCCTGGACGCGTTCACTCCGGATCACCTGCGAATTCTTCTCGCCGTGGCTTCCAAGGTGGCGCTCTCGGTTGAGAATGCCCTGAAATATCAGCAGGCGGAAAGTTCTGCGACCACCGACTTCCTCACGGGCCTGCCCAACGCGCGATCGCTCTTCGTGCATCTGGCGCAGGAAGTGGCACGATGCCGCCGCATGAAGACTTCGCTCACAGTCATGGTCTGCGACATCGACGGCCTCAAGAAGATCAACGACTCGTTCGGCCACCTCGAAGGTGACAAACTGTTGCGCGAGTTCAGCGTGCGCCTGAAAGATGCCTGCCGAGGTTACGACTATGTTGCGCGCATGGGCGGCGACGAGTTTGTGGTCACGGCGCCTGGACTCTCGGCCGAAGGGGCTGAGGAAAAGACAGAACGCTTGAACCAGGCGGCCATCGAAGCTGGACGCCACACGTGCGGGCGGGACGTGATTACGCTGAGCGTTGGCACGGCTTTCTGTCCCGAAGACGGGTATGACGTTGAAGCATTGTTGGCTGAAGCGGACCGCCGCATGTACACCGTGAAGCAGACCCATCACGCACAAATTGCTCCCAGCCAGGACACCCTCGCCCAGGGCGCTTCGGGAAAATAAATGCGCAGACTGAAATGGAAACTCGCCGGGCACGCATTGGCTCTGCTGGCAACTGTTCTGTTGGGCGGATTCCTTTCCGCCACACTGATGCGTCTGGCGCCGGGTTTCAAAGCTGATGAGCGGGAACTGGATCCACATCTGAACGCGCAGAGCGTACAAGCTCTGCGGGAAGCCAGGCAGCAAGACCACAACCTGTTCCGATTTTATTTCTCCTATATGAAGCGCGCCGCCCACGGCGACTTGGGAACTTCATTCGCCCTGGGCCAACCGGTGCGAACGCTGCTGCGCGATCGGGTTCCCCTTACGTTGCGCTTGCTATCCACCGGTCTTGCACTGGCTTGGATCGTATCGCTCACCCTGGCACTGAGTGCGGCCTGGCTCCGGCTTTCGGTTTTCGACTTGATGACCACGGTTGTCAGCGGAACTTTTCTTTGCATTCCCGCTGCCGTGCTGGCGCTCCTATCGGTGCTGTGGAATGTGCCGGGTTCATTGGCAATTGCTCTGATCGTATTCCCCCGCACTTATCGGTATAGCAGCAACCTGCTGGTGAAAGCCTATTCCCGGCCTCACATCACCGCCGCGCGGGCCAGAGGTTTGGGAGAAGCGCGCATCCTGTTCTGGCATGTAGTTCCAGTGGTCGCGCCGCAACTTCTGGCTGTCGCCGGAGTTTCCGTAAGCCTGGCGGTTGGCGCGGCCATTCCCGTCGAAGCTTTGTGCGGGTTGCCCGGCATCGGACAACTGGCATGGCAGGCGGCGCTGGCGCGCGATCTGCCCTTGCTGGTGAATATCACGATTCTGGTGACGCTGGTAACCTTGCTGGCCAACTCCGGGGCAGATGTAATCGCTCATGCGCTTCAGGGGCTGGAAGCATGAGCCTCGGGCGCAAACTGGCATGCGTGGTTTTGGTGCTGGTGTTGGGCGCATCGGCGGCCGCGAACTGGCTGGCCCCTGCGGGATACTCGAGACAGTATCGTGAAGCGGCGAATGCGCCGCCATCGCACACACACTGGCTTGGCACGGATGAAATTGGGCGTGACCGCTTTGCCCGCGTGCTCTTCGGAACACGGATTTCACTGCTTCTGGCTCCGGCCGCAGCACTACTTTCAACGCTGATGGCAGCATTCATCGGAGGACTAGCGGGATATCTGGGCGGCGCTTGGGCCCGCATGGCGATGGCTGTGACCGATCTGTTTCTATCGCTGCCGTGGTTGTTCTTGCTGATCACGGCGCGGGCTCTGATGCCGCTGAATGTCTCGCCTTTGGTCTCGGTGTTGGTGACATTTCTGCTGTTGGGACTGCTGGGCTGGACGACAGCGGCACGAGTGCTTTGCACCACTGCAGGGGCACTGCGGTCGTCAGATTTTGTGCGGCAGGCGCGAGCCGCGGGCTTGCCCGGACAGCGCCTGTTTTGGATGCATGTCGTGCCAAATCTGAAGCCCGTGCTTTACGCGCAGTTCTGGATTTCGATTCCGGTCTTCATCTTGAGTGAAGCCAATCTCGGAATTCTGGGGCTGGGCGTGGCCGAGCCAATGCCCTCTTGGGGAAGTTTGCTCAAAGAGTTGGAGGGCCTGGTTTCCGTCGGCGAGGAACCGTGGAAGTTCGTACCGTTGATCTTGTTGGTGGTAGTGGTCACATCGTTTCAGGTCTTGCTTTCGAGGCAAGAGGAGGTGGCCGCATGACGCGCCACAAGAACACGTCGGAAGAAATGGCAAATCCGTGCAGAAGGGCAATCGCTGTGGCAGTGCTTTGCCTGGGATCACTGCTCGGCCACGCGCTCGCTCAAGGCGGTGGCGAGCTGAAGTTTTGCCTGCGCACGGAGCCCAAGACGTTCAACCCTCTGAAAGTGGAAGAAGACGCATCCGGCGCTATCCGCTATTTAACAGGAGGCGTGCTGGTCCGCGTGAATCGACAGACTCAAGACCTAGAGCCCGAGTTGGCGCAGTCGTGGAAGGTTTCGAAAGACGGGCGCCAGATTTCTTTCCGCTTGCGCAGCGGAATCTCATTTTCCGACGGTACGGCTTTCAGCGCAGAGGATGTGGCTTATACCGTCCAACAATTGATGGACCCGGCATTGCATTCGCCGACGGGCGATGCCTTCCGTTCGGGCCCAGGCAGCGTCGAAACCAAAGTGGTTTCTCCGACTCAGATTTCGATTAGATTTCCAGCGCAGGTGGCCGGACTGGACCGTCTCTTCGACGGAGTCGCAATTCTTTCTCAACACTCGCCAAAAAAAGAAATGGCGGTGCTCGGACCATTCATGATCGCGGATTATAAGCCTGGATCCACGGTTCTGTTGAAGCGCAATCCTAACTACTGGAAGACCGATGCGCAGGGGCGCAAACTTCCCTACCTTGATTCGATACGCCTCGATATCCAGCCCAATCGCGATGTTGAGATGCTTCGCTTCAAGCGCGGTGAGTTGGACCTGATCAATTCTCTGGACAGTGAATATTTTGACAAGCTGGCTGCGACGCAGCCGCAACTGGTGCACGATGCTGGCGCGTCGCTCGATAGTGAGCAACTTTGGTTTAACGAAGTAAAAAAGTCTCCGATCCCGGCCTACAAAAAGAACTGGTTCCACTCGGCCAACTTCCGGCGCGCAATTTCTGAGGCCATCAACCGCGACGATCTAAGCCGCGTCGTCTTTCACGGGCACGCTCAGCCCGCAGTTGGACCATTCTCGCCAGCCAATAAATTCTGGTTCAACGCCCGGCTCAAGCCCCAAACCTACAGTCCGGACGCGGCCTTGAAGGCGCTGCAATCGGAGGGCTTTCGCAGGGAAAATGGAGCGCTCAAAGATAAAGATGGCAACGAGGTTGTGTTTTCTATCATCACGAACGCTGGCAACAAGTATCGCGAACGCATGGCGGTGCTGATCCAGGAGGATCTGCAGAAGATCGGCATCCACGTAAATGTGGTTACACTCGACTTCCCTTCCCTGATCGAGCGGATGACGCAAAGTTTCGACTACGAGGCCATCCTTCTTGGACTCACCAATGTCGATCTCGATCCGAATGGCGAGATGAATGTTTGGCTGAGTTCCTCGGAGAATCACCAGTGGAATCCGCAGCAGAAAACTCCAGAGACATCGTGGGAAGCGGAAATTGACAGCCTCATGCGGACGCAAGCTTCTTCGAGCGATTTGAAAAAGCGCAAAGCAGCGTTCGACCGGGTGCAGGAAATCGTTGTCGAGCAGGAACCTTTCATTTTCCTGATCAACAAGAATGCGCTTTCCGCGGTTTCGAGCAGCGTGCACGGCGCAGCTCCTGTGATTTTATCGCCGCAAACATTCTGGAACGCAGATCGACTGACGGTGTCAGCGAAATAGTCCACCTGTTTTCTCCGCAGTTGCGTCGGTTACAAAGTTCTGGAAGTCAGGAACAAGGTACAAGAGCATGGCGCTAGAGACCTCACACAACCAGACTCTGCTGTCAGCACACCTCTCCGTGCATTACGCGGGGAAGTCTGTTCTGCGCGGTGTTCAGTTGGAGATCCGGGGCGGGGAAGTCATGGGGCTGGTGGGGCAGAGCGGCTCCGGCAAGAGCACGCTGGCCATGACAATTCTGGGTCTTCTCGAGAAAAAACGTGCGCGGGTCGAAGGCACGCTCCGATTTCAGGATTCTGATCTCTTGCAACTTTCGGAACGTGAACTCCGAGCGCTGCGGGGACGGGCCATTGCACTCGTACTGCAAAGTCCGTTGTCCTCTCTAAACCCTGCGCTCAAAATCAAAACTCAACTTAAGGAAGCTTGGCGTGCGCACGCTTCAGGTACGGGCTCGGATT
>JAUTWY010000079.1 GCA_030838305.1 Acidobacteriaceae bacterium | reverse complement strand
AGCCATGTTCCCTTAACTTGCGAACAATTGCCGAACCGACCATGCCGCGGTGACCGGCAACAAAGATCCTGTCGTTCTTGGACATCAGCTTACATTCTCGACCTGAGTGTGTCCGTACGTATCGGACACGGTTTGCTTCATGTTTGTTCGCTTCGGGGCTCGTATCGCCTTTTCGTAGATCGCCAGCATCGATGTGGCGCTGCGCTTCCAGTCAAACTGTTGGGCGCGCGCGCGGGCGGCGAGACCGAGCTGATGCCTTTTGTCCGGATCCGAGGCAAGAGCAAGCATCGCTTGAGTCCATGGCTCTGAATCGTGGGGTGAGAGCAGAATAGCGGCATCGCCCGCCACCTCCGGCAACGACGTTGCGTTCGAGCATAGTGTCGGTGCCCCGAACTGCATGCCTTCGAGTACCGGTAGTCCGAATCCTTCGAATACGGACGGGTAAAGATTGACGTAGCAGTTGCAATACAGCCAAATCAGTTCGGCGTCGGTGATATAGCCAGTCAAGATGACGCGATCCGAGATTCCCAGCTTTGCCACGTAACTTTGGAAATCGCCCATCAACCAACCTTGTCCGCCGGCGAGCACCAGTGGCATTGGACGACCGCCGGCCTCGATATATCGCGCATAAGCCTGCACGAGCAGGCGCTGGTTTTTCCGGGGTTCGATGGTGCCGACGCTCAGCCAAAATTCGCCGACGTTGAGGGCTTTCAGCGTAGCAACCGGTATGCCGCGCGCGGTCGAATCGTCAAAGCGGGAGCAGGGATGGACGACGCTCACACGATCACTCGGGAAGTGCGGAAACAGCTTAAGGTAATGTGCCCGCGAATATTGCGAGATCGCCACCACCCAGTCCGCAGCAATGGAGGAGCGAAACACGCCATTGAAACAGCCGATCCGGTTGATCTCGGTCGTCCACTCGGGATTGACCGCGAAACCCATGTCGTAGAGCGTGTAGATCAGGCGGCTGGAGGAGAGTTGCACCGGCGCCCAGAAGTTGTTGGCATGAACGATGTCGGGCTTGCCGATGGCTTGTTCCAGGCTTTGCTGGTTCCAGAATTCGGTTGCTGTCGTGCGGGTCAGATGGCGTGGACCATATTCCGCATGGGCCCCGCGATAGGGATTGGTCATCGGCATCATCGCGTCAAAGAAAAAATCGCCAAAGCTCGGATAGAGCGCATAGTCATGCTGCGGGCCGACCGCGAGCATCGCCTTTATCATGGCGTGCGTATAATATCCGCAGCCGGCCTTCCCGGAGCCGGTCTGGGATATATCAAAGCCGATCTGCATTCGATTGCTCCTGGCCGGTTATTCGAGAATTGCGAATGGACACAATGGAAGCTAGCTGACCGAGGCCGTTGAAGGGGTCAGGAACCGGATTCTTTCCCGCACCATCATATCGACCAGCGTCGGAAAGTTGATTCTGGGGCGCCAGCCAAGTTCGTCCCTTAATTTCGAAGAATCCGCCTGAGTGAAATGACTGTCAACTTTCCGCAGCAGCAAAGGATCGGCCGCGACGAAGTCGTTCCAATCGAGCCCGACAATGCCAAATGCGACTTCGCAGAATTCCGCAATCGAATGCGCTTGTCCGGTGCCTACGACGAAATCGGAAGGCACTTCATTTCTCAGAATAAGGTGCATCGCCTCAACGACGTCGCCGGCAAAGCCGAAATCGCGCCGCACGCTGATGTCGCCGAGATAGAGTTTTCCATCGGCCAGAACGGGTCTGCCCCGTTCATCCAGTTCACGCGTCGTGATCAGGCCAAGCGACGCCGCCGCTGCGGCGTGCGCGATTTTTTGTGAAACAAAGCTGAGCGGGCGTCGCGGGCTTTCATGGTTGAATAGGATGCCGCAGCACAAATGTAGCCCGTATTGCTGGCGATAGGCGGCGATCGTCTGGTGGGCGTAGGCCTTCGAAATGCCATAAGGAGATCTCGGGTTGGCTCGCGTCAATTCGCCCTGCGAGTCATCCGTGCTGTCGCCGTAGATTTCCGACGACGACGCCTGGAACAGGCGGGCGGCAGGTAATTCGCGGCGAATGAACTCGCAAATCCGTAAGGGAACAATCCCGTTGAGAATCGTGGTTTCGATCGGAATGTCCCAGGACAGCGCCGGCCGCGAAACGGCCGCCAGATTGTAGATCTCGTCCGGTCGCACATCCGACAGTAATTTATTGAGGAAGCGATCGTCGGTGAGGTCGCCTATGCGCCACGACACCCGCCCTTCGTGCAAAGCAGGGTCTGCCGCGCGCCTGGAATGCGCAAAAACCTCGTAATTCTGCGACAGCAACAATTCGATAAGATACCAGCCGTCCTGGCCAGCGCCGCCGGTAACCAATGCGCGCTTTCTCACGGGAAACTCAGGCGTCATGGGGCAGAGGCATAAGTGACCTCATTGCAGGATTCAAGGCCAAATGCCCCGGGCTTCACCCAATACCACTGTTTTTGCTGGAGTTTTTCTGTCGTCATCATGGTCAATGCCAGAATTAAGTACCGGTGTATTCCGACATCAGTGGCCTAGTTTTCCCAATGAGTTATGGTTGGTTTCAGATTAGGGACTATTGGGATGTCCGTACGCGTAGTTTCAGTTGTGATTTTATACGACACGGAAGGCAGAATACTGCTTCAGCATCGCACAAAGGACGCTCCTACGTTTCCGAATTATTGGGCTTTCTTCGGTGGTAGCCTTGAGGAGGGCGAGACGCCTGAACAAGCTGTTCGCCGCGAGAGCCTAGAAGAGCTTGCGTATCAATTGCGATCTCCCCTTGTACTAGTCGAGAAGAACTTCGTCCATGATGGCAGCGATTACACGATGCACGTTTTCACCGAGCACTACGACGGTAGCCCGATCACCTTGGGCGAGGGACAGGGTTTTGCGTGGTATTTTCCGAGTGAAACAGAGCCATTGTTGATGAACGACCACGACCGATGGGTGATTGACCATTTTTTGGGTCGGTTGCGCGGTTAGAGATTTCCACCAAAGCGATTGCCCTCGCCTCTTCTCGCGAGTATGTCTGGGTTCGCTTGCATAGACATGCCTCTTTTCTCTTTCCGCAATTCTTTGGCTCTTTGGTGCACCTTCAATCCAGTTCCCTTGCAGTCTAAAATTTCGGGTGTTTGATCGTCCGTTCACCGTGCCTCACATCAACAAGGTAATGCACGAATTCGAACACAAAAAAGCTGATGGCCAGAGGCGGGCTGCCCGGCAACAGCTGGTTCCTTGCGAAATGACTCACCTGGTCGGCGACCTCCGGATTGATCGCGCCAATCAATCCATCGCTGAGAAAGAGAGTATATTTATAAAAGATCAGAGCCGATGCATTTAGCGCGATGGCTAACAGGATCACCGATTTCCATCGAACAAGGCCGGCGAAATAAGTGATTGTTCCCAGCGCCACGATAGGAATGACGCCGGCCGGACCTGCGAAGTGGGTGTGGAAGATGATGCAGCAGGACAGCAGGATCAAGCGGCGCGCGGTGCCATTCCAGGTAAGCCAGTAGATCGGAAGCGCC
>JAUTWY010000418.1 GCA_030838305.1 Acidobacteriaceae bacterium | reverse complement strand
GGCGACGAACTGCCGCCGGGCGTGATCAAGCTGGTCAAGGTCTACATCGCCATGAAGCGCAAGCTCAGCGTTGGCGACAAGATGGCCGGGCGTCACGGCAACAAAGGCGTGATCGCGCGCATTCTGCCGGAAGAGGATATGCCGTACCTCGAAGACGGAACCCCGGTCGAGATCGTCCTCAACCCGCTCGGCGTACCCAGCCGTATGAATGTGGGCCAGATTCTTGAAACCCACTTAGGATGGGCGGGCTACACCCTGGGCGAGAAGATCGGCAAACTGCTGAAAGAGAACACGCGCACCGAAGCGATCCGGCGCGAGTTGAAAGCCTTGTTCAAGGACTCCAAGCTCGCGGACACCATCGGCGAGATGGGCGACGAAGAACTGGAAGCGCTTGCACCCACGCTCGCTCGCGGTGTCTATATGGGTTCGCCCGTATTCGATGGCGCGAAAGAGGGCGAGATCAAGGCGCTGCTCGAGCATGCGGGCCTGCCGACCTCGGGCAAAACTACTCTGCACGACGGCATGACTGGCGATCAGTTCGAACAGCCGGTCTGCGTCGGATACATCTACATGCTGAAGCTGTCGCATCTGGTGGACGACAAGATTCACGCGCGTTCCATCGGACCTTATTCACTGATCACCCAACAACCCTTGGGTGGCAAGGCGCAATTCGGCGGACAGCGCTTCGGCGAAATGGAAGTCTGGGCGCTCGAAGCCTACGGCGCTGCATTTATTCTGCAGGAATTGCTGACGGCGAAGTCCGACGACGTTTACGGCCGCACCAAGATTTACGAGGCCATCGTCAAGGGCGAAGCCGCCATGGAGCCGGGCGTGCCGGAATCGTTTAACGTGCTGATCCGCGAATTGCAATCGCTCTGCCTCGACGTGGAGCTGATCAAGACCGGGGAGAAGAAGCCCACGGCCAGCGCGGCAGCAGACTAAAAGGCAGTTCTCAGTTCTCGATTCTCAGTTCTCAGTTGCGCTGAGACGGGACCGGGAGCGGGGAACTCCGAAGATCTTGAAATACCTGCCTCTGCGGCATCTGAGCTTAATGCCGCATGAAAGGCGAGAGTTCAACTCGGTTTTGCTGAGAACTGAGAACCGAGAACTGAGAACTTGTTTTAGAGCTCCGTCAGCGGACGCGTGAGAGCCGCAGGAAGCGGAGGACCACCTTGTTTCGTTCGAGCCCGTTCGAAATGCAAAACACGATTGCGGACTTTGATGCCATCCGCATCAGCCTGGCGTCTCCGGAGAAAATCCGGAGCTGGTCGCATGGCGAAGTCACCAAGCCTGAGACCATCAACTACCGCACCTTCAAGCCGGAGCGGGACGGGCTGTTCTGCGCCCGCATCTTCGGCCCTGTAACCGATTGGGAATGCCTCTGCGGCAAGTACAAGCGCATGAAGCATCGCGGCGTGATCTGCGACAAGTGTGGCGTGGAAGTTACGCTGTCGAAAGTCCGTCGGGAACGCCTGGGACACATCGAGCTGGCTTCGCCGTGCTCGCATGTGTGGTTCTTCAAAGGCCTGCCCAGCCGTATTGGTCACCTGCTCGATATTTCGCTGCGTGACCTCGAATCCGTTCTGTACTTCGAGGCTTACGTGGTGGTCGAGCCCGGTGATGCTCCCGTAAAAGAGCGCGAAGTCATCAAGGACGAAGCCAAGTTCCGTGAACTCGATCAGCAATACCGTCCCGCTGGCTTCAAAGCCATGATGGGCGCCGAAGCGATCAAGGAACTGCTCAAGCGCATCGACACCGACGGCCTCTCCACCGAACTGCGCGAGAAGATGAAGAATGAGAGCTCGCTGCAGAAGCGGCTCAAGTATACGAAGCGCCTCAAAGTGGTCGAGGCGTTCCGCCGCAGCGGCAACAAGCCGAGCTGGATGATCCTTGACGTCATCCCGGTCATTCCGCCGGAGCTCCGCCCCTTGGTTCCACTCGACGGCGGCCGCTTCGCCACCTCCGATTTGAATGATCTTTACCGCCGCGTCATCAACCGCAACAACCGGTTGAAGAAGCTGATGGACCTGCACGCTCCGGAAGTAATCGTCCGCAACGAAAAGCGCATGCTGCAGGAAGCCGTCGACGCATTGTTCGATAACGGCCGCCGTGGGCGCGTGCTGCGTGGCGCCAACAACCGTCCTCTGAAATCTTTGTCCGACACACTCAAAGGCAAGCAGGGCCGCTTCCGCCAGAACCTGCTCGGCAAGCGCGTCGATTACTCTGGACGTTCCGTCATCGTGGTCGGCCCCGAACTCAAGCTGCACCAGTGCGGGCTACCCAAAAAGATGGCGCTCGAACTGTTCAAGCCCTTCATCTATCACCGGCTGGAGCAGACCGGCAACGTCACCACCATCAAGCAAGCCAAAGAAATGGTGGAGCAGCAGGAGCCCATCGTTTGGGACATTCTGGAAGAGGTCATCAAAGACCATCCCGTGCTTCTGAACCGCGCTCCAACGCTGCATCGCTTGGGAATTCAGGCGTTTGAGCCGGTGTTGGTGGAAGGCAAGGCCATCAAGATCCATCCGCTGGTCTGCACCGCGTTCAACGCCGACTTCGACGGCGATCAGATGGCGGTTCACATTCCTCTGTCCCCGGAAGCGCAGGTCGAAGCCAGCGTCCTGATGCTGGCCTCGCACAACATTCTTTCGCCTGCGTCCGGTCAGCCCATCACGGTTCCGACGCAGGATATGGTGCTGGGTCTTTATTACCTCACCAAGTCCAAGCCGGGTGCCAAGGGTGAGGGCCGCGTCTTCGCCAACATCGAAGAAGTTCTGCTGGCGCTGGAAGCGGGCGAAGTGGAAACGCTTTCGCCCATCCGCCTGCGTTACTCGGGCGAATTGATTGACCTGACCACCGCCTACGACGATCAGGACATCATTCACACTGAGCCGGTCCAAGTGGATCGCGCCTTCGTCAATACGACGGTCGGCCGCGCCATCCTGAACGATCATCTTCCCGAAGGCATGCCCTACATCAACGGCCTGCTCAAGAAGAAGGGCATTGGCGCGCTGGTTAACTACGGTTATCTCCGCTTCGGCCTCGAGACCACGGTCAAGATGCTCGACGAAGTGAAGGAGTTCGGCTTTAAGTACGCCACCAAAGCCGGCCTCTCCATCGGCATCGATGACATGGTCATCCCGGACAGCAAGAAGACTTTGGTCAAAGACGCCGAAAAACAGGTTGTCGCCGTGCAGCAGCAATATCTCGACGGCGCCATCACCAACGGCGAGCGCTACAACAAGGTCATCGAAATCTGGTCGGCGATCACCGAAAAAGTTGCCGACGAGATGTTCGGACAGATGCAGCGTCGCGACAAAGAAGGCTTCATCAACCCGATTTACGTCATGGCCGACTCCGGCGCTCGCGGATCGAAACAGCAGATTCGCCAGCTCTCCGGCATGCGCGGACTGATGGCCAAGCCTTCCGGCGAAATCATCGAGTCTCCCATCACGGCGAACTTCCGCGAAGGGTTAACGGTGCTGGAATACTTCGTCTCGACCCACGGCGCCCGCAAAGGACTCGCGGACACTGCGTTGAAGACGGCCGATTCCGGTTACCTCACTCGCCGTCTCGTTGACGTGGCGCAGGACGTCATCATCAGCGAGTATGACTGCGGCACCGTGGACGGCATCTACGTCCAGGGTATCGTCGAAGCCGGTGAAATTATCGAGCCTCTCCGCGACCGCATTGTAGGCCGCGTTTCACTCGAGAAGATCAAAGACTACGACGGCAACGTGATCGTCGACATCAACAATGAGATCACCGAAGAACTGGCAATATCCATTCAGGCTGCCGGCATTGAGCGGGTAAAAATCCGCTCGGTGCTCACTTGTGAATCGAAACGCGGCGTCTGCGTCATGTGCTACGGCCGCAACCTGGCTTCTGGACGCCTCGTCGAACTCGGCGAAGCTACCGGCGTCATCGCAGCGCAATCGATCGGCGAGCCCGGAACGCAGCTCACCATGCGTACCTTCCACATCGGCGGTACGGCATCGCGAGTCTCCGAGCAGTCGCGTCTCGATGCCAAAAACAACGGCAACGTGCGCTTCATTGGGTTGCAGACGGTGAAGTCCAAGTCCGGCGACTTGGTGGTGATGAACCGCCAGGGCTCGATTGCAGTCGTGGACGAGAAGAACCGCGAGCGCGAGCGCTACTCGGTGATTTACGGCGCCAAGCTCAAAGTCAATGACGGCGACGCAGTGCAGCAGGGCAAGGTCATGGTGGAGTGGGATCCCTACACTTTCGCCATCCTTACCGAAATCGGCGGCACGGCTCAGTTCAAGGACTTGCAGGAAGGCGTCACCCTCCACGAAGAAGTGGACGAAGTTACCGGCCTCTCGCGTCACGTGGTCGGCGATTCGCCCGACGAAAAACGGCAGCCCGCGGTCGTGGTGAAAGGCAAGAGCAGCAAGCGCTACCTCATGCCTTCCCGTGCTCACTTGATGGTTCAGGACGGCGACACGGTTCACCCCGGCGACGTGCTGGCCAAGATCCCGCGCGAGACTACCAAGACCAAAGACATCACGGGTGGCCTGCCGCGTGTGGTCGAACTCTTCGAAGCGCGCAAACCGCACGAAACCGCGGTCATCAGCGAAATCGATGGCACGGTCAAGTTCGGCGAAGTCTCGAAGGGCCAGCGCAAACTGTATGTGCAAGCCGACAACGGCACGGAAAAGGAATACTCGGTGCCGCGCGGCGTTCACATCAACGTGCAGGAAGGCGAGCGCGTCAAGGCGGGCGAACCGCTCATGGACGGCCCGCTTAACCCGCACGACATTCTGGCCGTGCTCGGTGAAAAAGAGCTGCAGTCTTACCTGGTAAACGAAATCCAGGAAGTCTACCGCTTGCAGGGCGTCAACATCTCGGATAAGCACATCGAAGTGATTGTCCGCCAGATGATGCGCTGGGTGAAGGTCGAGGACGTGGGCGACACCACGTTCTTGCTGGAGCAGCAACTGGATAAGTTCCGCTTCCGCGAAGAGAACGAGCGCGTGATCAAGGAGGGCGGCAAGCCGGCCACCGGACGCCCGCTGCTCCTCGGCATCACCAAAGCTTCGCTCTCCACCGACTCGTTCATCTCGGCCGCGTCCTTCCAGGAGACTACGCGAGTGCTCACCGAAGCTTCCATTCAGGGAGCGGTCGACCACTTGCGCGGCCTGAAAGAAAACGTCATCGTAGGCCGCCTCATCCCTGCCGGTACCGGCATGGAGTACTACCGGAACGTGCGCCTCTCGCCAGAGATGGAAGAGGCCGCGGCCAAGGTACAGGCGGAAGTCTCGGCGGCCTACGAAGAGGCCGAGCGCGCTCTCGAAATGATGCGCCACGAGGGCGAAACCGAGGAACTAGCTGCGGAGTAAGCCAAATTAAAGTAAACTTCGGGGGCGAACTAAGTTTGGCTAAGCCAGTTCGCCCCCGATCCCTGTTTTGGCTACTAAATAGCTATGCACGCCAGCCCCGAGCGATTGCCGAACGAGGAACCTGTAGCACTTCCTTCGTTGCAACTCGCGCCTTCGCGCCATAAGCTAAGGCCAGCAATGCTTCGCTTTCTTCGTCTTTTGCGCCTGGCGGTTTGGCGTGCGTTCCAGCACGACGCCTTCTCCATCGCCAAGGCCTCCGCCTATTCCTCCATTCTTACTTTCTTCCCCGCGCTGCTGGTTGTAGGCTCCGTATTGGCCACATGGCGAAAGGGCGCGCCCTACATGCGCGAGATCACTTATGCCCTGTCTCGTATACTTCCTGCCGGAACCACCACCGCCATGAGTTTCCTTCGCGGCGCCGCGCAACGCCCAGTCGGACTGCTCATCACCGCTTCCCTCCTGACTTTATGGACCGCCTCCGGCGTAATGATCTCGTGGATGGAGGGCTTCCGCCGCTGTTACGAGCTGCCGAAAATCTGGGGCCTGGTGAAGGAGCGATTGATTGCCTTCCTGCTTGTCATTTTCGCGCTTCTTCCCATGACCTTCGCCACTCTGCTGGTCGCCTTGGGCAGCAAGGTTGAAACCAACATTCTGTTCTACACCGCGCGGGAATACAGCCCCTATATCCTGATGATGTGGGGCGCGATCCGGTGGGCAATCGCCATCCTGACCAGCATCGCCGTGATTGCGCTCATCTATCACAATGCAGTCCCGCGCACTCAGCCTTGGCATAGCGTGATCCCGGGGGCCACGCTCGCCACCGGCATGTGGTTCTCGGCGACGTTGCTGTTCGGCTTCTACCTGCGGCACTATGCGGACTACAGCATTATTTACGGATCGCTCGGCGCTGGCATTGCTCTACTGGTCTGGATGTATATGATCTCGCTGGTTGTCCTGGTAGGCGCGGAATTTAATGCCATGCTGTTCCCGCGCGCCATGCTGGGAAAAGAACTGATCGCCGTCAGTGGCCCCCGAGCAGAGGCTTGACGCGAAATCGTGTCCGGGCATGGCTTTCGCCCTGCCGTTCGGACCGGCTACTCAAGCATCGGCCGCAAAGCGACGACAGAATGCAGCCCACGGCGCAAGCCGTGGGTGCGAAGTGGGCCAGGATCAGCCCCGATGGGGCGAAAGAAAAGCTATGACTCAGACTTCTTTAAGGAACGGCACACCAGTTTATCCACATCGTCTTTGATCCCCTGAGAATCAGTTGAGGAAAAAGTGAAATCTAGCAAGCCGCAACCTGCGTCGAAGACTTCCCCTCCGGCCCCCACAGGCCGCCGGGCCAAGATCATCTGCACCATCGGTCCGGCCTGCCACTCCGAAGCCGCGATGCGCGATCTTCTTCGCCTCGGCATGGACGTCGCCCGCCTGAATTTTTCCCACGGCTCGCACGAGGAGCACGCCCGCAACCTCGAACGCCTCCGCCTCGCCGCCGAAAAGGAAAATCGCTCCGTCTGCATTCTGCAGGACCTGCAAGGCCCCAAGATTCGCACTGGACGCCTGGAACGCCACGAACCGGTGCTGCTCGAAAGCGGCTCCACCGTGATCATCACTCCACGCGACATCGCCGGCACCCCGACGCGCATCTCCACCACGGTCCCCGATCTGGCCCGTGAGGTCGGCGCGGGCGCACGTATTCTTCTGCGCGACGGTCTGATCGAATTGCGCGTGCGCACCGTGCGCGGTAAGGATGTGGTTTGCGATGTTCTGAATGGCGGAATGCTGGGCGAACACCAGGGCATCAACCTTCCCGGCACCGCATTGTCGATCCCGGCCATGACGGAAAAAGATCGTAAGGATCTCGAATTCGGCCTCCATCAGGGAGTGGATGCGATCGCGCTTTCTTTCGTACGCTCCGCGGCCGACGTGAACATGGTTCGCGCAATCGTGGCCGGCCACGGCTGCGATACTCCCTTAATCGCCAAACTCGAGAAGCCGCAGGCCATCGACCATCTCGAGGAAATCCTCAAAGCCGCCGACGGCGTGATGGTCGCTCGCGGCGATCTTGGCGTGGAGATGGCCCCGGAAAAGGTTCCGGTCATTCAAAAGCACGTCATCCGCCGCGCCGCCGTGTGGCGCAAGCCGGTGATCACGGCTACGCAGATGCTCGAGTCCATGATTGAAAACCCACGCCCCACGCGCGCCGAGGCTAGCGATGTAGCCAATGCCATTTTCGACGGCACCGATTCGGTCATGCTCTCCGCCGAAACCGCCAGCGGCCGCTATCCCCGCGAGGCGGTGGCCATGATGGCGCGCATTGTGGTCGAGGCGGAAAGCAATATGGACGAATTCATGCAGCCTCGCCGCCGCCGTGATAGTCACGGTCTTTCGGTTGCTGAAACTATTTGCGAATCCATTGCCCACGCCGCCGAAGACCTGCCCATGGGCGCGATCGCCGTTTTTACCGAAACCGGCAATACCGCGCGCATGATTTCCAAATTTCGTCCGCAAGCCCCCATCTACGCCTTCACCCACATCCCTTCGGTGGTGCAGCGCGCCAACTTGTTCTGGGGAGTGCATCCCATCCGCTGCCGCCACGCCCTCTCCACCGACCAGATGGTTCAAGTGGCCGAGAAAGAATTGCTGGCTCGCCGGGTTCTGAAGCCCGGAGCCGTATTGGGCGTGGTCGCGGGCACACAGCAGGCTTCCGGTTCCACCAACTTCATGCGCCTCCATACCGTGACTGCGGAAGAGGCCAGCGCCGCCACCAGTTCCCCGCGTCGGCGCAAGACCACTGGCAAGCGGCTATAATCGCGTTTATGTCGCAGGAGTATTTATCGGTCGCGATCTGGGAACCTTTGCCCGGCATGGAGGCGGCATCGCTTGCCACCATCCGCGAACTGAATGCGCTTGTTTCGAGCAAAGGCTACGGCCGCGATCTTCTTTATTCAGGCGCTGATTCGCATTATTTGCTGCTTCGTTACTGGAACTCCGAACAGGCGCGCGCCAACGCGCAGGAAGATCCTGACGTACTGCGCTGCTGGGCCCGCCTCGGAAATGAAATAAAAATCCTGAGAGTCTACGAGAAGCTCGAAGAAGTCGGCGTATAGATCACCGTTATCCACCCCGAGAGAGAATCTGATTTTGGGTGGCGCAGCGCTTCTAGCGCTGCGATTGACGACCGCTCACGATCTGGGCTTCCGCCCCTGAGGTCACAGCGAACCAGATATGTCGGCCGCATCCAGCCCGCAAGCCTTCACCGATGTCTCCGTGGATCCATTCGTCCGCGGATTTCTGCACCGCCCGCCCCATCCCAACGGCGACGCTCTTGTTCTGACTCACGGTGCCGGATCGAACTGCCAGGCTCCCCTGCTGATTGCGTTGGCGGAAACCTTTGCTGAAGCTGGCTATATCGTTCTGCGTTGCGATCTGCCCTACCGCCAGGATCGCCCCTATGGTCCGCCCGGACCGGGCGAAGCGAAACGCGATCGCGCTGGACTGAAGAATACTATCGCGGCCCTCAAGAATGTGGCTCCCGGCCGGATCTTTCTCGGCGGCCACTCCTATGGCGGACGACAAGCCAGCATGCTTTCGGCCGAGCTTCCCGAAAAAGCCCCTGAACACGCCGCCGGACTGCTGCTGTTTTCCTATCCGCTGCATCCTCCCCGCAAACCCGACCAGCTTCGCACCCAACATCTTTTCAATTTGCACACTCCAACTTTGTTCGTTCACGGCACCAGTGATCCCTTCGGCTCGATCGCGGAAATCGAGCAAGCTCTGAAGCTGATTCCCGCGCAGACAAAGCTCCTGCCGGTTGCAGGTGCGGGACACGATTTGGGATTCAAAGGAAAGGCCAGGCGGGAACAATTACCGGCGGATGTATTAAAGGAATTTCAAGCGTTTTTCAGGCCTTAAAGAATCCTCACGCCTTACAAAATCCATGGAAACCCGCGTCCAGGGCTCTAATTCACCCAGCCCGACTTCGAGCCCCCATTCCCCTTGCCGGCCTCGTCATCCGGCGGGACGTAATTTCCGTGCTCGTCAAAATGCACGTCCCGGTCATGCTGGCGCATGTAGACCTCAAACTTTTTTGCGGCTCTGCGCCGCTTCCAGCGATAGTAATCGTTGCGTAGGCCGAAATATCGTTCCGTCGCGCCAAACAGCATTCCCCGGCCGGGAATGAATTTGATGTAGAGAAAACCGAAGAGCAACCCGCCCAGATGCGCGAAGTTCGCCACGCCGCCCTGGGACGGCTGAAACGTGGCGATGACCACGACAAAGATGATAATCGCTACCAGATATTTGGCCCTGATCGAGAAGGGAAACGGGAAGAGAAAAACTTCACGGTCGCCGTAAAGCATTCCGAAGGCGATCAACAACCCGTAGATTCCACCCGAAGCTCCGATCGTAGGAATGACCGGGGAAGCGCCCGGTAGCCCGGTATAGGAGACAGCCACCGTGACCAGCGCAGCGCCCCCCACGCAGAAGAAATAGAATTCGAGAAACTTGCGCGTGCCCCAGTCTTGCTCTTCCTGTGAGCCAAACATCCACAGCGTCAGCATGTTCAACAGCAAATGGCTTACGCTGGCGTGCAGGAACGAATAGGTTACGAGCTGCCAGACGAATCCATAATGCAGCACGAAGAACGGAACCAAACCAAAATAAATCTCTACGTCCCGAGCAAGCTGAGGCGCGATCGCGCCCAATACTACTTGCAGAAAATAAACTGCCGCACAAATGATGATGAGCCGCTTCACCCATCGCGTGAACGGCGGAAAACTCAGCGACATGGTCCGTCCGCGACTCATAGGATAGCCAACAGAGGTTGGCTGCCGATCCTTATTCCGCCTGAGGCTGCATTCTTTCTGTCATCTTATCAGGTTGCCTTGCCACTATCGCTCCGGCGTCGGCACCACCGGCAAGCTACGGTGCCCCTCAGCATCCAGGGCCCTCACCGCAAAGATGACATTATCCTTCGAAAGCTTCAAAGTAGTGTGCAGAGACGTGCCAATCTCTTGGACGTGCTCCCATTCCGGGCTGCTCGTCGCCCGCCACAGGACTTCATACCCTGCGGCCCGTCCTCCTGGTGACGCTTCCCAAGTGAGCGTGGTATCGTTTTCCAGGTCCTTCGTCAGCAAGCGCACATTCACTGGAGGCGCCGGCGCCGACGCCAGGGACGCCAGCGTCGCCGCGTTCAGCCCCGCTACGTGCGCCACGTACTCAAAATCGACAAACTTTGCCACATCGCCGTATTCGATGCCATTTTCCCGGCGCACGTTCTGGTGCTGATGGTGAAAATCCTCGCGAAACTCCGTGAAGCGTACCGCCGCAAAACCCTGCTGGTTGAAGGAATAGTGGTCGCCGCCGCGAAGATAACGATCCAGCCGGAACACCAGCATCGGCTTCACGCCCACGTCATCTTTATAGTCGCGGCCGACATCGGCAATGTAGCGCGCCAGTTGCCGCGACGCTGAATCGTTCTCGCCGCCCAGACCCCGGATCCGCCGGATATCCTGCTCGGTGGCTGCGGCCGGCAGTCCTTCGGAAAAGACGCGCACGACTGAGTGGTCCTGCTCCGCGCTCTTGTTGCCGCCCACGATGTCGTTGTTTAGCACCGCTTCCAGCGTCCAGCCTTGCTCTTTCGCAATCTTCGCAAAATGCTGGCTTCCGTTCAGGCCCTGCTCTTCGCCTGCGACCGTCAGAAAAATGATCGTCGCCGGAAACTTCAGTTTGCTCAACACCCGCGCGCATTCTAGGCTGACCGCGGTCCCACTGCCGTCGTCGTTCGCCCCCGGAGCGTCGTCCTTCACGTTGAAGGTGTCGCTGTTGCGCGAATCGTAGTGCCCGGTCACCAGCACGATGCGTTTTGCATTCTCCTCGTCCGTCCCCTTCAGGACCGCATAAACGTTGGTGATTTCGGTGGGTTGAGGAATCCGGTCGGCGGCTGGTTGGGTGAAACGGTCGGTCTTCACCTCCAGACAGCCCGCGCAATCCTTGGAATAGCGCTCGAATTCCGACTTGATCCACTCCCGCGCTGCGCCGATCCCTCGCCCAGCCGCGATTGAATCGGAATCCTGCGCTGAGATCGTCGACCGCGTTCCAAAGCTCACCAGCTTTTCAATGTTCGCCCGAATGTGGTTGGCCGAAACCTGCCGTAGGGCCTCAGCGATGCGTTGGTCCGCCGCTGTTTTGGCGCCCGGCATGGTTTGGGCTGGAGTTCGGGGGCTGGCGGCCAGCATCAGCCAGAGAGCCATCAGCCACGCTCTTTTCCTGAATCGAAAAATCATGTAGCCTCCGCTATGACAAATGTCAAGGGCGACGACGGGTTACCGTCGAACAAAAATATTCGCCCTCTACAGCCTCCGCCCCTTGACCTGCGGCTGGGGAGAATCTAAATATTATCAAGGGTATCTAACAATGGCATCGAATGGGAGTGGAGGAATCATGGTTCTTTGTCCCGAGTGCGAAACCAATCTGGACGTGGAAGAGGAAGAGGTCGACGAGGGCGAGATCGTCTCTTGCCCCGAGTGCGGCACCGACTTCGAAGTGGTGACGACCAGTCCCCTGGAGTTGAAGGCTGTCGAGGCCGGCTACGTCGAAGAGGAAGCTGAAGTGGAAGCGGAAGACGGGGATGATTCGTAGAGCCTGTAGCGCAGTTCCGCTCGCGAGCCTCCCTTCTCTCTGCCTCCTGCTTCTTTGCTTTCTCGCCGCTTCACGTTTGCCTGTCGTGCCTTCAGCCATCGGAGCTCCCGCGCCGCAGAAACTGAAACCGACAGATCCCTATGCTCTTATCTTCGGAACGGTCTGGGACCCTGACAATCACCCGATCTATGGAGTGACCGTCAAAATTCGCCGCGCGCACGACAAGAAGCCCAGGTGGCAACTCACCTCCAATCATGTCGGCGAATTCGCGCAGCGGGTGCCCGCCAGCAAAGCCGACTATGTGGTATGGGCAAACCTCAAGGGCTTGAAAACCAAAGATGGCCATCCCCTACATCTGGCGCAAGAGGTTACCGTCCACGTAGAGTATGACGAGCGCGTTGACATTGGTTTGCATCTAACCCGCTAGAGGTCCAGAAAGAGGTCAAGACTCGCATGACTCCCAGACATGCTCTCAGGAATGCCTTTCTCATCGCCGCCGCTTTTCTTGTCGTGGTATCCATTGCGGCTCACGCCGCCCCCGACAAGAAGGATAAACAGCAAGGCCGTTTGCTCTACGGTAAGGTTCTCGACCAGCAAGACAATCCTGTCGTCAACGCGGTCGTCTACCTCACCAACACGCGCACCCATGCGGTGAAGACCTACATCATCGGGCAGGACGGCACGTATCGTTTTCCCGGCCTCTCCACCGTGGACTATGAAGTCTATGCCCAGTACAACGACCGCAAGAGCGACACCAAATCCGTCAGCCAGTTTGACGACCGCTCCCAGGTCTATGTCGACCTGAGGATCAATACTCAGTGAGCCCGCGAAAGTGAGATTGGCCATACAACTTTTTGTGGTGAGATGGGTTTAATACTCAAAGATGTTTTTGTGCTGGAGGAGAACTTGAACGGATTGCGTTTGCGTCAAAGTAAGAATCGCTTGGTCTGGGCTGCGGGAGTAGTGTTCGCAACGTTTCTCTTGACGATTGCAGGAGCCCTGGCGGCCTTTGCCCAACAACAACCAAGAGCGATGAGTCCTTACCAGGACGAACAGGATGGCGTCAGCGCCGGCGGTCAGTGGATGCAGTTCCGCTCGGAAGACAAAATGACTGCTGCCAGGAAAGTTCGCTTCGAACTTCTGTCCAACAATTACCTGCGCGAAGATCCCGACTCCAAGCCGCGAGTCGAACTCGAGTGTAGCAATGGCAAGTTCGAGCGCGCCGATTTCTCTCCCGGAACCAGGTTGGGTCGGCCCGACTATCCCGGCTTTTGGGGACAACCCAAGATGGAAGTCATGGTGCGCATCGATGGCAGTCACGAGCACAAAGGATGGAACTGGGTGCGTGGACATTTTCTCGCCATGGACAAAGGCACTGTGCGCGGCATGATCGGGGCCGAA